>CAMFES010000021.1 GCA_945949525.1 uncultured Veillonellaceae bacterium | reverse complement strand
ACAAAATCATGCACGGGAAGGCCACCTTCATGAAGCCCAGGAAGGAAATCTGCTGGCCGTGCTGGGCTGCCAGAGATGCCACAACTACGTTGGCGCTGGCGCCAATAAGGGTACCGTTGCCGCCCAGGCAGGCCCCCAATGCCAGTGACCACCACAGAGGGTCCAGATTGGCAATACCCATAGCACCCATATCCTTAATCAGCGGAATCATTGTTGCTACAAAAGGAATATTGTCCACAAAGGCAGAGGCAATAGCACTCATCCATATAATCAGGATAGATGTAGCCTCCACAGAGCCCTGGGTAATGGACATAGCCTCGGCCGCCAGCATCTTGATAACGCCCGTTTCCACCAAAGCGCCTACCAGAATAAACAGCCCTGCAAAGAAGAAGATGGCCAGCCACTCAATCTTGCTGAGAACCTTGGCAATTCTTTCCTCATCCCTGGTAAAGGTAATCAGCAGCAAAAGGCCTGCACCAAACATGGCTGCCGTTGCCGATTCCAGTCCCAGTGCGCCATGAGCCACAAAAAGACCCATAGTCAGGAACAGCACAAAAAGACAGCGCTTCAAAAGAGATGTATCAGAAATCTGCTTTGCCGGATTCAGCTTCATAATCTGTGCCTGCAGCTCAGGAGTAGTATGCAGGGACTTGCCGTACAAAGCCTCCAGAATGAATATGGTAACGATGAAGATCACGATGGATACCGGTGCAAGATTGATGAGAAAATCCATGAAGCTCAGGCCTACAGCGGAGCCAATCATGATATTCGGCGGATCGCCCACCAGAGTTGCCGTGCCGCCGATATTGGAGGCCAGAATCTGTGCCATCAGGAAAGGCTTCACATCCACCTTCAGCTGGGAGGTAATGCTGAAGGTCACCGGCACCGTCAAAAGGACAGTGGTTACGTTATCCAGGAAAGCCGAGCATACCGCGGTGAGGGTAGCCAGGGCCAGCAGAAGCTTCATGGGCTGTGCCTTTACCCTCTGGGCCGCCCAGATAGCCAAAAAGTTAAACAGCCCGGTTTCTGCCGTAATGTTCACGATAATCATCATGCCCATCAACAGTCCCAGTGTATTAAAATCAATATGATGAATAGCTGTTTCCTGGGAAAGGATTCCGAACATAATCATGAGCATTGCACCAAAGATGCCCACAATGGTGCGATGCACCTTTTCTGAAATAATCAATGCATAAGCGACAATAAATATTGTCACTGCTATGGAAGTTGCGTCAAACAATTTAATTGCCCCCTTTTATTTTTCTAAACAAAAAACTCCGCCTATCGCAACAGCGTCGTGCGCAAAGGTAGGCGGAGTTGTGGAACACAATCGCGTATTAGATTGTTTTGCTGATTACATCAGATAACGCAGATACACGTAAGCGGTGGACATGATGATGGACAAAATCATACATGGGAAGGCCACCTTCATAAAGCCCAGGAAGGAAATCTGCTGGCCGTGCTGGGCTGCCAGGGATGCTACAACCACGTTGGCGCTGGCACCGATAAGAGTACCATTGCCGCCCAGGCAGGCACCCAGTGCCAGGGACCACCACAGAGGATCAAGGTTGGTGATGCCCATAGCGCCCATGTCCTTAATCAGCGGAATCATGGTTGCCACAAAAGGAATATTATCCACGAAAGCAGAAGCAATGGCGCTCATCCAGAGAATCAGGATAGCGGTAGCCTCCACGGAGCCCTCGGTAATCGCCATGGCCTCCGCAGCCAGCATCTTGATAACGCCGGTCTCCACCAATGCGCCAACCAGAATGAACAGGCCGGCGAAAAAGAAGATGGCCAGCCACTCAATCTTGCTGAGAACCTTGGCAATCTTTTCCTCATCACGGGTAAAGGTCAAGAGAAGCAGCAAACCTGCGCCAAACATGGCGGCAGTAGCCGACTCCAGACCGAGAGCGCCATGAGCCACGAACAGTCCCATGGTCAGGGCCAGTACGAACAGACACCTCTTCAGCAGGGAAACATCCGTAATCTGCTTGGCCGGCTTCAGCTTCATGACCTGAGCCTGCAGCTCAGGAGTGGTATGAAGCCCCTTGCCGTAAATGAACTCCAGAATAAACGTGGTAACGATAAAAATCACAACAGCCGGTGCGGCCAGATTCAGGATAAAATCCAGGAAGCTCAGGCCTACAGCGGAGCCAATCATGATGTTTGGCGGGTCACCCACCAAAGTCGCCGTGCCACCAATATTGGAGGCCAAAATCTGCGCCATCAAAAACGGCTTAACATCTACCTTTAACTGAGATGTAATACTAAAGGTTACAGGTACGGTCAAAAGCACGGTGGTAACATTGTCCAGCAGAGCGGAGCAGACAGCCGTCAGGGTAGCCAGAGCCAGCAGCAGCTTCATAGGCTGCGCCTTTACCCTCTGGGCAGCCCAGATGGCCAGGAAGTTAAACAACCCCGTTTCTGCCGTAATGTTGACGATAATCATCATACCCATCAAAAGACCGAGGGTATTGAAATCAATGTGATGAATGGCAGTTTCCTGAGAAAGAATGCCAAACATGATCATGAGCATCGCACCGAAAATACCTACAATAGTACGATGCACCTTCTCGGAGATAATCAATGCATAGGCGATGATGAAAATTGTCACCGCAATAGTAGTAGAGTCAAACAAATTTATGCCTCCTTCTTATAAATACGTCATTACCTCGACCCAACGCATTTTCTTGGTTTTGTACATAAATGTACAGCTTACTGCAATAACGCTGCCATGAAAATCCATCATCTCCGGCCGGAGCGGCCGCCTGGCTTCTGCTTAATCTCCACAGGCTTTATAATGATGCTCTGTCCGTCCCTTTTGATTTTCATGGTATAGCTTTTGATGCCGTCCCGGAAAAGCTCCATCTTCAGCTCCAGCAGCTTTCGTCCCAGCTCCTCTGTCAGCTCGTCCGTAAAGCCTGTAAGAGCAATATTCTTTTCCGGTTTCGACAGGCCTGCCCTGGCACGGCGGCGTTTGTCCTCCGCCTCCTCTGCGGCCAGGAACTGTGATTCCATAGTTACCTGCTCCACATAGCCCTGCAGCATATCCTTGTCAGACAGACCCTTGGGAATTTTTGCCATAGCTTACCCCTTCTTTGCCTTGGCCCAGGAATCCTTCAGGCCCACCACGCGGTTGAACACGAGATGCTCCGGTGTGGATTCCTTGTCCACTACATAATACCCCTGACGCAGGAACTGATAATGAGTTCCCTGCGCAGTAAACCGCACACTCGGCTCCACCAGGGCATCCTGCAGGACCTCCAGCGAGTTTTTGTTCACTGCCGCCAGAAAATCTGCCGGCACCTCGCCCTTCTCGTCTGTTTCAATGAGGTAATCATACAGACGAACCTCGGCCCTGATGGCATCCCTGGCGGAAACCCAGTGAATGGTTCCCTTTACCTTGCGGTTTGCCGTGGCACCGCCGGTCTTGGACTCAGGGTCGTAGCTGCAGTGCAGCTCCCTGATGGTACCATCATCGTTTTTCACGACCTCGTCACACTTGATGATGTAGCCGTGCTTCAGACGTACCTCCCCGCCCGGCTTCAGACGGAAAAACTTCTTTGGAGCCTCCTCCATGAAGTCCTCCTGCTCTATGTACAGCTCCCTTGTAAATGGCACATAGCGGTGGCCTCCCTTGAACGGGTGGTTTTCCGCCAGCATGTACTCCTTCTGCCCCTCTGGATAGTTGGTAATAACCACCTTCAGTGGACGAAGCACTGCCATAATGCGGTCAGCATTATTGTTCAAATCATCCCGGACACAATGCTCCAGCATGGCCACATCCACCAGGCTGTTGGCCTTGGCCACACCCACCTCCCGGCAGAAGGCGCGAATGGCGGCCGGTGTATAGCCACGGCGGCGCAGGCCGGAAATAGTCGGCATCCTTGGATCATCCCAGCCGGATACATAGCCTTCCTCCACCAGCTGACGGAGCTTTCGCTTGCTGGTGACGGTGTTGGTCAAATTCAGGCGGGCAAACTCAATCTGCCGCGGACGTGTATTTGCGTCAAAGCCTGTATTCTCCAACAGCCAGTCGTAAAGAGGGCGATGGTCCTCAAACTCCAATGTACAAATTGAGTGGGAAATCCCCTCAATGGCATCAGACAGAGGATGGGCAAAATCATACATCGGATAGATGCACCACTCATCCCCGGTGCGGTGATGGGTAGCGTGAGCGATGCGATAGATAACAGGGTCACGCATGTTGATGTTCGGAGAGGCCATGTCGATTTTGGCCCGCAGCACCTTTTCGCCATCGCCGAACTCGCCGTTCTTCATGCGGGTGAACAAATCCAGATTTTCCTCAACGCTGCGATTCCTGTACGGACTTTCCTTGCCAGCCTCCGTGAGAGTGCCGCGCATGGCACGGATTTCATCAGCAGTGCTGTCATCCACATAGGCCTTGCCTGCCCTGATAAGCTGCACCGCATACTCATACAGCTTGCCGAAGTAGTCGGAGGCGTAATACATGCGGTCCTCCCAGCTGAAGCCCAGCCATTTTACATCGGCCATGATGGAATCCACATACTCCACATCTTCCTTGACAGGATTTGTATCATCAAAACGCAGGTTGCACTTGCCGCCATACTGCTGTGCCAGTCCGAAATTCAGGCAGATGGACTTGGCATGGCCCACGTGCAGGTAGCCATTAGGCTCCGGCGGAAAGCGGGTATGCACTCCGTCACCGTAGCGCCCCTGCTTCAAATCATCGTTTATCTCATTCTGAATAAAATTGGAAGTGGTATTTAAAATATCAGGCATGCAATTTGCCTCCTTATGAATGCTTTTTATTATGTTAATTCCCGTTCATTATATCATAATTTGTATGATAAATCTATATAAAATGATGTATACTTTTGTATTGTTTTATCTCATTGTATCTAAAGTGCATACAACATCATCTTCACTGCACTTTTCTGCTACATATTCCTCCAGGCGCCTGACCCCCAGCTCCACCTGAGGCAGGGGTGGCAGATTGGCAACGATGGCATCAATATACCCCTTGTCCCTGATGCGCCGCAGCGTCCAGGCGAAATTCACATCGTATACCCACATCAGCCGCACCAGCTTTCTATCCTCGTTGGTGCGTATCATGGTATAATCCACCTGCTGACCGTTGACAAAACGCTCAAGAAAGCCCGGTGCAAACACGCCCTTCTCTCCAGTTGCACTGCCGTTTGGCCCCTTCATGAAATTCCTGATGGCCGTCGAACCGGACTGTGCCGCCCCGTCCTCCGTCAGATAAGGCGCCAGCACCCTGAATATGTCCAGCTTATCCGCATCCCGGATGATTCTGGCAAAGAGCAGCTGCCGCGGTGAATCCGTAGCGGCAATCTCCTTTTTATTGTGATTCCTGATGGCAAACAGGACAATTTCCTTATCCTCATCTGCCAGCAAGCCGTAGAAGGGCAGCTCCCTGATGACCTTTACCCCCAGATCCGCATGATCCTCCGACCTGGCATCCACAAAGGTTTTATAGAGCTGCCATTGGCGGAACCGCCCCACATCATGCAAAAGGCCGATAAGCTCCGCCAGCCTGGCATCATGATCGTCCAGCTTCAGGTGCAGCGCCAGCTCCCTGGCATGGGCAGTCACGTAGCCCGTATGCTTTTCCTTCATCTGAATGCCAAACATTATATCCTTGTCATCGCAGTAAAAGGATTTCATATATTCGTCCATCCATTGATGGGCTGCCTTCAATATTTTCTCCACATATAACACCTCCTGCAAACAAAAAAATTGTACCAAAAATTCTCCTATTATACAATAAGCATATTACATTAGTTTAGTGTATAATATATTCATAAGCTAAAAATTAAGGAGGCGTAAGTATATGAAACTAGGTATTGCAGGCTCCGGCGGCATCGTCAAGGAGGTTCTTTTAGCATTGCAGGAGGTAGATGAAGTGCAGGTAACAGCCATCTTCGTCCGTCCCCACAGCCGGGAAAAGGGAGAAGCCCTGGCAGCACAGTACAACATTCCATCCATCTATACCGACTACACCGAATTTCTCCAAAGCCCGGAAATGGATTTCGTCTACATCGGACTCATCAACAGTGCCCATTTCAGCTATACCAGGGAGGCCCTGCTGGCTGGCAAAAATGTCATCGTGGAAAAGCCATTTGCTTCCAATCTGCGTGAGGTAAAGCTGCTGGCAGAACTGGCCCGGAGCAAAAAGCTCTTTCTCTTTGAGGCGGTATCCCTGCTGCACATGCCAAACTACGCCAAGCTGCAGGAGCTGCTGCCACAAATCGGCAGGATTACCATGATTCAGGCCAACTACTCCCAGTATTCCAGCCGCTATGACAAATACCTGCAAAAGGAGGTGCTGCCAGCCTTTGATATCAATCTCTCCGGCGGCTCCCTCTACGATATCAACATCTACAACCTGAACCTGATTATCGGGCTCTTCGGCGCACCAAAGGCCGTTTCCTACACCGCCAACATCGGCTTCAACGGCATTGATACCTCCGGGGCCGCCCTGCTGCAGTACGAGGGCTTTCCGGCCATCGCCGTAGGTGCCAAGGACTCCGACAGCCCCAGCGGCTGCACCATCCAGGGAGAAAAGGGGTGGCTTCGCTGTGACGGCGTACCGGGAGAGCTGAACTCCGTGGAGCTGTGCCTGAGAAAGCAGGAACCAGAGCAATACGCCCTGAATACCTATTCCCACCGCCTGGCCCACGAATTCAAGGACTTTGCCGACATCTTCGCCGCCGGTAACTTCGCCGCCCGTGACCGCTACCTGACCATCTCCCTGCAGGTGGCCGAAACCGCCGAAAAAGCCCGCCTGTCAGCAGGCATCCATTTCCCAGCTGACGCCACGCTTGATAAATGATAAACATTTAAAATAAGCAGTAAAGAAAAGCCCCATGACAATTACTCAACTAGGAGCGAGAGCGTGTTTTCGTGAGTAATGTCATGGGGCTGACGTTAATGGATATAAGATAAATCAAAAAGGTCCTGTCACCAGCCAAAAACGGTGACAGGACTTTTAAATTAGCAGATTATATCATCTCATGCCATCAGGCACAGCCCATTACATCAAACCGATGAGATGTGCGCCGATACCTACAGCAAACAGAGCCAGGATGATAACGATTGGGGAAATCCCCTTCTTCAAAAGCCACATGCAGAGCAGGGTCAGCAGCAGAGGAACAAGGCCAGGAATCAGTGCATCCAGGTTGTTCTGCAGGGTAGTAACCTTGACAGGCTCCAGAGCCATGCCGGAGGAAAACTGCTGAATAGCAGTCTTGATGCCCTCGCCGCCAGCTGGGAGCTGATCCCACTCAATATAAGCACCCTTGCTGAGCTGGATGCTGGAAACAACAGGGGCAAACTTAATGCTTACCCACCTCTGTACCAAAGCACCAAGCACGAACATACCCAGGATGGAAGCACCGCGGGTAATGTTGGTCAGCAGGCTGCCGGACAGGTTCTCAGTAATCTGGCTGCCAACCTTGTAGCCGAACTCCTGAGTATACCACATAAAACCAAAACGGAGAATGTTCCACAGAAGGAAGAACATGATTGGGCCAAGCATATTGCCATCCATAGCGATGGAAGCACACATTGCGCCCAGGATAGGACGAAGGGTGAACCAGAATACAGGGTCGCCGATACCGGCCAGAGGACCCATCATACCAACCTTAACACCCTGAATAGCCGCATCGTCAACAGCAGCGCCGTTGGCCTTCTCCTGCTCCAGAGCCAGGGTAACACCTACGATTGGAGAAGCAACATAAGGATGAGTGTTGAAGAACTCCATGTGACGCTTCAAAGCGGCAATCTGATCAGCCTTTTCCTTATACAGCTTCTTGATGGCTGGAATCATTGCAAATGCATAACCACCGTTCTGCATACGCTCATAGTTCCAGGAAGCCTGCCAAAATGTTGAACGCAAGCACACCATGAAACGGTCAGACTTGCTAAGAGTAATCTTGTTATCTGCCATGTCAATCACCACTTTCTCAATCAATAATCATCCAGAATATCACCGATAGGGTCCTTGCTGCCGCCATTGCCGGAGCCACCATTACCGCCACCGTTTTCGGACAGGTGGAGATAAATCATAACCATAGCCATAGCGATAGCACCCAGGGAGATAAGGGTGATTTCAGTCAGTGCAGCCACACAGAAGCCCAGGATAAGGAATGCCCAGGTTTCCTTGTTGGCAATCATGTTGATAACCATAGCATAACCTACGGCAACAACCATGCCGCCGCCGATAGCCATACCGGTGGTCAGCCACTCAGGAATGGACTGCAGGCCTGCCTGTACAACCTCTGCAGGAATGAAGCAGAGAGCAACAGCAGGAATAGCGATACGGGCACCCTGCATGAGTACAGCTACAATCTGCCAGAACTCAATAGCAGCGAAGCTGCCCTTCTCAGCAGCACCGTCCATCATGTGAACGATAGGTACGGACAAGGTACGAACAATCATGGTGGTGAACAGGCCTGCTACTGCCAGAGGAATAGCAATACCGATAGCGGTAGGAATACCTGCTACGCCCTGACCACCCTGAATGAGGATAATTGCGGAAGCAACAGATGCCAAAGCAGCATCAGGAGCAACAGCAGCACCGATATTTGCCCAGCCCAGTGCAATCATCTGAAGAGTACCGCCCAGAATGATACATGGAACAGGATCACCGGCTACAATACCAATCAAGGAGCAAGCCAGGATTGGCTGATGGAATTCAAATTCATCCATTACGCTCTCCATACCAGCCAGGAGAGATACGATAATAATACCAATTAAGGTAAGAGTACCCATAATATAACCTCCAAATCTTTAATTGGACAATTTTTATAAAAAATAATTACTTCAGGCCGTCCTCTGCCTTCTTAATCAAAGCATCAAGATTGTCCGCTGCATCAGCAGGCACCTTGCGCACATCGAAGGTAATACCAAGCTTCTTCAATTCCTTGAAGGTATCAACATCCTTCTGATCCATGGAGATAACCTTGTTTACCAATACCTTGCCCACGGAATGAGCCATGGAACCGATGTTCAACTGCTTGATGGATACGCCTTCCTTGATAACAGCCAGGGCATCCTGCGGATTCTCGAAAAGCAGCATAGCCTTGGTTGCACCAAAGCGAGGGTCCTTCTCCACCTCAATAATCTTCTTCAAAGGAACAACATGAGCCTTTACCCCCGGAGGCGCAGCCTTGGTAATCAAGCCTTTACGCAGTTCGTCCTTTGCCACAGCATCAGATACAACGATGATGCGGTCAGGCTTTACGCTCTTGGTCCAGCTGGTTGCCACCTGGCCATGGAGCAGGCGCGAATCAACACGAGCCAGCACATACTTGATGTGGCCGTCGCCCAGCACAGTACCCTCCGGAATAGCCCCCACAGCTTCCGGTGCAGCTGCTGCCGCAGCAACAGGAGCAGGCTCCAAAGACTCCGGCATTACGGTAACGCCCTCACGGGACGGGCCAAGAATATTCTTCGCCATATCATGAGCAGAAATGTTCTCATCACCCATGCGCTCGCCCAATGCAGTAATCAGCATAGGCAGACTGAGTCCGGTAACGATAGCCCACTTGTCCTCATGGCCGTTCAAAATTGCGCTGGACTGGTTAAATGGTGTGCCACCCAGCAAATCCACTAAGAAAATAACCTCGTCCTTGTTAGAAAGAGAATCTACAGCAGCCAAAAGCTTCTCACGGAACTTGTCAGGACCATCCTCCGGCAGCAGCGTAACTGCAACCAGATCTTCCTGCGGTCCGAAAACCATCCCGGCAGACTGTTTTACTCCCTCTGCTAGTCCACCATGACTAGCTAAAATAATCCCTGTCATATTAGTCCTCCCCTCTGACAGAAAAGCCGTTTGGGTTGTTTCATTTCAACCATAGTTCATTGTAACATATTTCATCCCATTTATAAACCATTTTTATGGGAAATTTTTATATTTATAAATTTAACATATTTTCACTTGATTTAATATTGTATCATAAATTTTCTTTGCGACGAAAGTCTTGTTAATTTGGAATTAATAATAACTTCCAATAATCAAAGTTGCGCAATTATAATTTATTTTGATGGCAATTGCTCTTTTCTAGTTCTATTGTACATTTTTGCATTTTTGAACATTTTAGGAAATTTTTGCACGATTTCATAAAAACAATAAAAAGCTATGTCAAACAAGATACTCTTTGACAATAGGATATATTTTATTTATAATAAGGATATGAATTTTATTGTATTCATGTACAGAAAGAAAGGAAGAAGTCATTATGTCTTACCCATTATTAATGCAGGCACCTGTAAAGGATTATATCTGGGGCGGCACCAAGCTCCGTGAAAAATACAATAAGGCATCAGATGCTGACAAGCTGGCGGAAAGCTGGGAGCTGTCCTGCCATCAGGACGGGCCCAGCATCATTGCCAACGGCGCCGCCAAGGGAAAAACCCTTGAGCAGTACATCCGGGAAGAGGGCAAGGCCATCCTGGGCAGCAAGGCCCTGTCCTTCGATAATTTCCCTATCATGATAAAGCTCATCGACGCCAAGGACAACCTCTCCGTGCAGGTTCATCCTGACAATGAATACGCCCTGAAAAACGAGGGAGAATACGGCAAGACCGAGATGTGGTACATCATCGATGCAGAGCCGGGGGCAGAGCTTCTCTATGGCGTAGAGAAAAAAATCACCGCAAAGGAGCTGGCAGACAGCCTGCAAAACGGCACCATCACCGATATCTGCCATCATGCTCCTGTAAAGAAGGGCGATGTGTTCTTCATCCCGGCCGGCACCATCCACGCCATCGGCAAGGGCATCCTGCTGGCAGAGGTGCAGCAGAACTCCAACACCACCTACCGCCTCTATGACTACGGCCGCCTGGGCAATGACGGTAAGCCTCGCCAGCTCCATGTAAAGCAGGGCTCCGAGGTCTGCTCACTGGAGCCGCTGCCCCTGAAGGATGAACGCGAAATAGTCGCCCTTTCCCCTGACTGCAAGGGCGAGCTTTTGGCCTCCTGCGACTACTTCACCACCTATAGCATAGATGTCCAGGGCCGTACCTCACTTGAAACGGATGACAGCTCCTTCCAGACCTTTACCGTGCTGGAGGGTAGCCTGACCCTGACCGCTGGGGATACCGTGCTTGATATGGCCGCCGGACAGACCGTATTCCTGCCGGCAGGCATGGGCGGATACGCCCTCGACGGCAAAGCACATCTGATTTTCACCACCCTGTAATACATGCGGCCTGACACACGGCAGCAAAAAACACGCCCCTTGTCCTGGTGATGAGGGGCGTATTTTTATGCACCTCTTTGTCGATGCCTTTACGCAAGGACCGGCCGGGAAGTGCAAATAAAAAACCGCGGCCCTTACAGCTGCGGTTTTATCATTAATATCTGTATCCGTCACAGATAAGCCAAAGGCTAAAAGCTATTATGCACGGAACTTGCGCTTGCGTGCTGCCTCAGACTTCTTCTTGCGGCGTACACTTGGCTTCTCATAATGCTCACGCTTCCTTACCTCAGCCAAGGTACCAGCCTTCTGGCTCATACGCTTGAACCTGCGGAGAGCGCTGTCAATGGTCTCATTCTTACCAACCTTAATCTCGTTTGCCATCTATTTTTCCCCCCCTCCAATTGACTTGGGAGTGTATTTTTCAACTACACCTGATTATTATATCAAAATCAGCTATGTGTTGTCAACACCAAATTAGCCCGGCGGCCACTGCATGGAACGTCCGCCCAGCACGTGAAAATGCAGATGCTTCACGGTCTGCCCGCCTTCGTCGCCGGTATTGGCCACCACACGAAAGCCCTTGTCCAGCTTGTTATCCCTGACAATCTCCGGAATAACCTCACACATGATATGCCCCACTACTTCCTTGTCCTCGGCAGTCAGGGCGCCTACGCTTTCGATGTGCTTTTTGGGAATCACCAGTGCATGAAAAGGTGCCTGGGGCTCCAAATCCCTGAAGGAAAGAACCTGGTCGTCCTCATAGACCACAGTAGAAGGAATTTCCTTTGCTGCAATTTTGCAAAAAATACAATCTGCCATTTTTGTACACCTCCTCACCTTGCCCTGCCGCAGTAAAGCCGTCTGCCAGCCAGAAAACTGACAACGCCGGATTCTGCAGCTTATTCAGCCGTCAATGAGATTAATCAGCCGTACTTATTATTGTACCATAAACTCCGTCTTTATACAATCGTTCCAGACGAACATCGTAAATTTCTCCCAGCTCGCCTTCAGCTTCGGTATAGACACGGATATATGTATCGGTCAGGCCATCCTTTTCGCCATTAGTATCGGTTTCCAGCAATACCCTCTGGATTGTGCCCAGGTAGGATCGGCAATATTCCTGGGACATTTCCCCCGCCACTGCCTGCAGGCGGTGTACCCGCTCCTTCTTGACATGCTCAGGCACCTGATCAGGCATATCCGCTGCCGGTGTACCAGTACGTGGCGAGTAAGGAAAGACATGCATGCGAGAGAATTTCAGGCTGCGGATATAGTTAAGGCTCTCGGAAAACATTTCCTCAGTTTCCCCCGGAAAGCCCACAATCACATCCGTAGATACGGAAACACCGGGCACCGCCTCCCTCACCCGCGCCAGAAGGCGGGCGAACTCCTCCCTGTCATAGTGGCGGTTCATACTTTTCAGCACGTAATCGGAGCCTGACTGCAGCGGCAGATGAAGATGATGGCTGAACCGCGGGTTGTCCCGGAGCAGAGCCAAAAGCTCATCGGAAAGCTCGATGGACTCAAGGGAGCTGAGCCTCAGACGGCGCAGTCCCGGCAGATCAAGCACCGCCCTTGCCGCATCCGCCAGGCTGGTGCCGTCCTTAAAATCCCTGCCATAGGCCCCCAGATGGATGCCCGTAAAGACAATTTCCTTGAAGCCGTTTGCCAAAAGCTTCTCCGCCTCCCGGCGCACACTGTCCAGCGGGCGGGAACGCAACGGGCCACGGGTAAAGGGAATAATGCAGTAGCTGCAGAAATTGGTGCAGCCCTCCTGAATTTTAAGAAAGGCTCTTGTTCTGGTGGGCATGTCCAGGATTGGGATATCCTCAAACTCCCGCACCTTCATGATATCCGTCACGCCGTCAATGATTTTGCCGTTCTGCAGGATTGCCTGCTCCACATACTCCACGATGCGGCGGCGGTTTGCCGTCCCCAGCACCACCCTGACTCCCTCAATGGCCTTTATCTGCTCCGGGGCAATCTGGGCATAGCAGCCCGTAACGGCAATGACCGCCTCCGGATTCTGCCTCCGGACGCGGCGAATCAGCTGGCGTGACTTCTTGTCCCCCAGGCTGGTAACAGAGCAGGTGTTTATGACATACACATCCGCCGGCCGGCTGTGTTCCACTATCTCATAGCCTGCCTCCTTGAACAGCCCCTCCATGACCTCGCTCTCAAACTGATTCACCTTGCAGCCAAGGGTAACAAATGCTGCACTTGCCAAAGCCTATCGCCCTCCTAAATCGCCATTTTCATACTGAATTACAGCCACCGCGCTGATGGCGGCAGTTTCTGCCCGCAGAATTCTCGTGCCAAGGCTGACGGAAGCAATGCCCAGCTCCTTGGCCAGAGCAGCCTCCGCCAGGGAAAAGCCCCCCTCCGGGCCAATAATCGCGACAATTTTTTTTGCCGCGCCATGGGTTCGCAAATATTCCTTGATGCCCTGCTGCTGCTCATTTTCATAGCACATGCAGACAGCCGTATCAGCTCCCTGCTCCCCGGCTATTTCCTTCAGCCATGCCTGAAGGGACTGCACGGGCATCACCGACGGCAGGCGGCTTCTGCCGCACTGCTTGCCGGCTTCATTGGCAATCCTCTGCCATTTTTCCTGCTTTGCAGCGGCCTTTTTGCCATCGTACCTGACTACGCAGTTATCACTGGCCAGAGGGACGATCACATTTACCCCCAGCTCCGTGGCCTTCTGAACAATCAGCTCCAGCTTGTCCCCCTTGGGCAGGCACTGGGCAAGAACAAGCTCCACCGGGGATTCGGTGCGCTCCTCCACATACTGCACCAGCCGCATGGATACAGATTCCTCGGTAAAGCCGGTCAGCTCATACTCCCCGACCCTGCCCTCGTCATCAGCCACCAGAATGCGGTCACCGGCCCTGGCCCGCATCACCCTGCCCAGATGATGGGCATCACCGCCGGTAATCACCAGCTTCTCCTGCAAAAGAGACTTGATAAAAATTCTCCGCATGCCGCTGACCTCACGCCTGACAGGCAGCCGCCTGCAAATCCGCCTTGCGCCGGAAGGTGATGCAGGCCCAGCCCTTGCTCTCCAGACGCTCCTCTACGGCATAGCCATGAGCCTCTGCCGCCGCCAGCACATCCTCAATCCTGTCCTCAATAATGCCGCTGGTCAAAAGGGTCCCTCCCTGCTCCAGGTGCTCATCCAGCTGTTCAAAGAGGCGGATGATGATATCGGCGATGATATTGGCAATCACCAGCTGCGCCTTGCCCTGAATATTCTGCATCAAATCGCTCTGAGCAACGGAAACAATATCCTGCACATTATTCTGTACCAGATTTTCCTCCACGATTTTCAATACTGAATCATCGTAGTCCACTGCCTGAATTTCCTTTGCCCCCAGCTTGGCTGAAATAATGGAAAGGATGCCGGAGCCTGTGCCTACATCAAAGACCGTCATGCCTGGCTTCACCAGCTTCTCCAGCTGGCGGATGCACATGGAAGTGGTAGCATGGGTGCCGGTGCCAAAGGCAGCCCCCGGATCCAGCTCAATCATCACTTCGCCATCCTGTGGTTCATAGTTTTCCCAGGTAGGCTTGATAACCACCCTTTCCCCCGGCTTTTCCGTATGGAAATACTGCTTCCAGGTATCAGACCAGTCCTCATCCTGCAACTCATTAGTAACAATTGTTCCAGGTGCAATATTCACCCCCCTGCCTTCCAGTGCCTTCAGCTCCTGACGGAAGGTCTGAAGCCTGCCCTCCAGCTCGCCATTTACAGGCAGATAGGCCTTCTCCGTTACAATCTCCGTTTCTGTGGCAATAGGAATATCCGTATAATCCCACTTGCCGGAAGTTATATAGTCATTTACCAGCTCCGGGTCCTCAATAACCACCCCGGAAGCACCCAAATCACGAAAAATCTCCGCAACCAGTTCCACTGCCTCATGGGTGGTCTGAATGCTGACCTCGCACCATTTCATAAAAAATTCCTCCCCTATGTCAATACATTGCCTCCTGTGGCACAGGAAGCAACCGCTTGCAAAACTATACTGCATAATATACAATAATAGCAAGAGGGGCACCGGCAGACGGTCGCCCCAAAGTAAAGATGTTTTAGAAAAACCGCCTCAGATTAGTAGCCTAGGGCGGTTTTTCTTATGTCTTAGTAATTATACAAGAAAAAATATTCAATATCAACACATTATACCTGCATTCATCTGACGATATAAAAAATGCAGCGCCCCATCAAGCTGAACTCAAGGTCCGGCTCATGGGACGCTGCAAAATCACGCATATTTAATTGCCGGGCAATTAATGCCTCTTGGTGCGGAGCAATGCCCAGATAAGGTTCTTGATATCCTTATCCTTATCAATCTTCACCTGTACAGCACGCTCATTGCCGATAATATTAAAGTTCTCTACAATGAAGCAGTACAACAGGATGCCCAGGGCAACAAGACCGGCGCTGACGATAATCTCACCGATGCCAGGGAAATATGCGCCGCTCTCATACATGGAGGTAAATACGCAATTCAGGCGGTTCACGATAACGCCCAGAACAGTCAGCCATGCATAAGTCAGCAGGCCGCCCCTGGTCTTTCTCAGCGGGCTGCACATAATCAGGATTGGAATGATGATGCCGAAGAGCATCTCAGCGCAGTACATATTGCTCTGGAGAGATCCCTGGAATACATAGCTCCACAGATCCATAGAGAACAGATCATAGAGCTTCATCAGGAGATACACACCCATGATGCGGGTACCTACACGGGTGAGCTTCAGCATAATCTCATGCGGTATCTCATGGCCATAAGCTGTCTTGGCCAAAGTTGTTTCCACCGTAACCATGGCAGAACCAACGAAGAAAGAAGAAAGCAGGAAGTAAATCGGCAGGAACTCACTCCACCACAGCGGAAACATTCTCTCCTTCATAATCAGGAACAGACCGCCCAGGGAGGACTGATGCAGTACCGGGAAAATCAGGCCGATTACCACCAGCACAGGCAGCACCTTGACGATATATCTGTGCAGCTTCTTAACCAAAATACGCTCAGTAATAATCTCGAAGAACTCCAGGCTCTGAATGGTGGTATAAAGGGAAATACACCAGAATACCTCAAACAGAACCGAGGTATGTCCCCAGGACACAAACGGACGCCAGAAGTTAAACCACTGGCCGATATCCAGGAACAGGCCTGCCATTACCAGCACATAGCCCAGCAGGGAGGTAAGCAGCGCACCACGGGCTACTACCTCATACTGCTTGTAACGGAACATGTACACCAGCAACGCGGTGGAATAACCACCACCCGCCAGGGCAACACCGCACATTACATCAAATGCAATCCACATACCCCACGGGGTTTCATCGGTCAGATTGGTAACATACTGGAAGCCTGTCAGAAGACGGAACAGCACGGTAGCTGCCATCAACAGCACAAGACCTGTCAGAACAAAACGAGTAGGGGTGATGGTAAAGTCCCATCCCAAAATCCTAAAACACTTATAAACCTTCATGCTCAGCCCTCCTTATCCTGCTTGTCATCATCCTGTTTCTTGTTCTTCTCCACACGATGATTGTAGTAAGAAAGGCCGGCCAGGAACAATGCCCAGGCAGCGGCAAAGCCAGGAACCTTAGACATATAACTCTTGGTGTAGCTGGTAACAGGTGTTTCGCTTACCTGCTTGAAGCCCAGCTCCTCGAAAGGCACATCGGAAATATAGAGCCACTGGGAACCGCCCACCTCATGCTCACCATAGACATGGTTCACATAACGGCTGTCGGAATTGATGATTTCGTGAGCCTTTTTGATAAGCTCATCCCTGTCACCGGAAATCAGTGCGCCGGTAGTGCAGGCAGATACACAGGCAGGAGCATCCCCCTTCTCAACGCGGGCCTCGCACATCTGGCATTTAGCCACCTGCGGGAACTGCTCTTCCCACTGATACTTAGGAATAGAGTATGGGCAGGCTACCAGGCAGTAGCGGCAGCCTACGCACAGGTCAGGGTAATAAACAACCGCACCTGTCTTTTCATCCTTCTGAATCGCCTTGGAGAAGCAGGCAGAGGCGCAGGCAGGCTCCAGGCAATGCAGGCACTGCTTCTTGACAAATCTCAGCTTGCCATCCTCTGGATGGAATTCCTGAATAACAGTCCAGCGGTTGTCATCCAGCTCCACCTGGCCATCCTTTATATTGCGAGGCTTTGCCTTGAAGTCAAGGCCATTGTACATCTTGCAGGCAACGCTGCAGCCCTCGCAACCAATACATTTGGTAATATCTACTAATACAGCCATTTATTTCACCTCTTCTCAATCAAATAACCGGTCATGACGGTTTACAAAGGTCGTATGCAGGTACTTCTCAGCCTTTTCACTGAGAGGCTTGCCATAGAATTCCTTATAAACAGACTGAATTTCGGTGTTATCATGGCTGCAGCGCTTTTCAGAGCCAGTATCTTCCTTGTAGATTGCCTCAATGCGCTTCAGCTTTGCACTGTTCTGGGCAGCTACGGTGGATTTTGGCTGTCCGCCGCCACCGATGCAGCCGCCAGGGCAGGCCATAAACTCAATAAACTGCCACTTGCTGCTGCCGCTGGCCTTGATGCCGTCAAGAAGCTTTCTGGCATTTTCCAGGCCGTGGCAAACAGCGATATTCACTGTGCCAACGCCAGGAATGGAAGCTGTTGCTTCCTTCACCGCAGTCATGCCGCGGACAGGCTGCCAGGACAAAAGGTCAGCAGGCGGGTTGGAGCCGGTGGCGAAGAAATAGGCAGAGCGCACTGCTGCCTCGGTAACGCCGCCGGTGGCACCAAAGATCTTGCCTGCACCTGTGGACTCACCCAGCACGGAGTCATACTCCCTCTCCGGCACTGTGTTCAGATCGATGCCCTTGCGCTTCAGCAATACGGCCAGCTCCCTGGTAGTCAGCACGTAATCCATATCACGATTGCCGTCTACCTCCAGCTCTTCACGAGCCACCTCAAACTTCTTGGCGGTGCAAGGCATAATGGAAACATTGACGATGTTTTCCGGCTTGATGCCCATCTTGTCAGCATAGAAGGACTTGATGGTAGCACCCATCATGTTCTGCGGTGACTTGCAGGTAGACAGGTTGTGCATCAGCTCAGGATAGAAATACTCGCAGTACTTTACCCAGCCAGGGCAGCAGGAGGTCAGATGCGGAATCTCATCCTTGGCCGCAGTCAGCCTGTGTACAAACTCCGAAGCCTCCTCCATAATGGTCAGGTCAGCGGAGAAGCAGGTATCAAAAACAGCATCAAAGCCTGCCTCCTTCAAGGCCCCTGCCATCTTCTTGCCGACGCTGGTACCAGGCTCCATGCCGAATTCCTCACCAAGAGAAACCTTGGTGGCCGGTGCAGTCTGCACCACAACGTGCTTGGTATCATCGTCGATAGCCGCAAGCACCTGATCGATGTTGCGCTTTTCGGTAATGGCACCGGACGGACACCACATAACGCACTGGCCGCAGTTGACGCAGGCGATTTCGCTTTTCAGCGGCAACGGATAGTTGCCATATACGCCCATGACATTCTTGCAGGCTTCCACACACTGACCGCAGAGGATGCACTTTTCATCATCACGCTCAATGGATGGATTGGTGGCACTGATTGCCACACGCCCCTTCAGGTTCACAGGGAAATCACCCTTGCTCTGGTACTGATCAGGAATCCAGCCTTCTGCGCCAGATGGCTTGCCCTTACAGCCGGCAGCCATGACGCCGAAGCCTACAGCTCCGGACCCAGCCACAACCTTTAAAAACTTGCGGCGAGACATTTTGCTACTCATAAAAACTCTCCTTATAAAAACATAACTCCCCTATAATAAAAACAATAACTATCGTTTATTATTGTATCACTTGAAAATAAAGATAAGAAATATTTTCTATTTATGCAATGATTAACCTCACCTATAACAAACGATTAATAGGATATTTTATCCAAAATCCCTGTCAGATGCGCCAGGGTCACGCCGTAGTTGGTCATAGGCACATGGCTCTCCCTTGCCCTTTGAATGCGTGCCATGACAAACTGGCGGTTGAACATGCAGCCGCCGCACTGGATAACCAGGTCGTAGCCGGACAAATCATCAGGAAAATCCGTGCCGCTGACCATATCAATCTGCATGCCCTCCCCAAAGCGCTTTCTCAGCATGCGAGGAATTTTTTCCCGGCCGATATCCTCCTTCAGAGGCGCATGGGTACAGCACTCGGCAATAAGCACCCTGGACCTTTCCGTCAGGCTGTCTATCTGCCGCGCTCCCTCTATATAATACCCAAGGTCCCCCTTGTAGGCTGCAAACAGCACGGAGAAAGAGGTCAGCCTGCTCCCTGCCGGCTTATGCTCATACACGTGCTTGAAAACCTGGGAATCCGTAATAATCAGCTGAGGCGGCTTGCTGAGGCGGGACAGGGCCAGCTCCAGCTTTTCCGCCGTGGTGCTGACCACGGTGCATTTCCTGTCCAGAAGCTCCCGGATGGTCTGCACCTGTGGCAAAATCAGGCGGCGCTTAGGTGCCTGAATATCCTGGGGCATCACCAGCAGCACCACATCATCCTCAGCCACAAGGTCACCAGTAATAAAGTCCGCATCATAATCCTCCGGCATCAGCCTGGAAAGAGCCATGCGCAGCCCTTCCTTGTCCTTTGTCCGGCTACAGTCCATCATGACCAGCTCAATCTTGCTGTCCTTTAACTTACCGTCCAGCTGCGCCTTGATACCATCAGCTGTGCCTGCTTTATCGCCAAAGACGTTGATGCAGCACAGCACAGGAATGTCCTTCCGGCGAAAATCCTCTAAAAGCTCCAGCTCTGCGCCAAAATCATCCCTGCCATCTGCCGGGAAAACCACAATGGCAATGTCTGCCTTGTCCATGGCCAGCTTTGTCTTTTCCAGCCGCTTAGCTCCCAGAGCCGTAGTATCCTCCAGCCCGGCGGTGTCCATCAGCACGCATGGCCCCAAAGGATTGATTTCCATTGCCTTGTAGACAATATCCGTAGTTGTACCGGCCACATCGGATACTATAGAGGTACTCTGACCTGTCAGAATATTTACCAGCGTGGACTTGCCGCTGTTGGTTCTGCCAAAAATACCGATGTGCAGCCTGTTTGCATTGGGTGTTGTATTTAACTCTGCCATAATTAAAACCTGAAATCCCTCTTACCCTTGCTAATATCGGCAATATGCTCTGCGGCAATCCTCCTGACCTTTTCGTTAGGAATTTTCTTCAATTCCTCGGCAATCATGGCCATGCCCTTTTCTTTTGTTTCCTGGCTGGCATAATCCTCCAGATACTCCTTCAGTGTCATCAGAGCATTTGGATGGCAACAGTTCAAAATCTGCTTGCTCTTGCAGAGGGACATGAACCTGTCGCCGGTGCGCCCCTCACGATAGCAGGCAGTGCAGAAGCTTGGCACGTACCCCAGATTGATGAGCCAGCTGATGACCTGATCCAAGGTGCGCTGATCGCTGACATCGAACTGGGCGGAATTATCCTCCTCCGGCTCTTCCTCGGCATAGCCGCCTACGCTGGTGCGGGAAGCGCCGCTAATCTGGGAAATGCCCAGCTCCAGTGCCTTTTCACGGACAGCCTTTCCTTCACGGGTGGAGATAATCATGCCTGTATACGGCACAGCCACCCTGATGAGGGCAATAATCTTCTCAAAGATTTCATCGCTGATGCCGTTGTCAAAGGCCTCCGGGTCAATGTCATCAGCCTTCTTGACACGAGGTACGCTGATGGTATGAGGGCCTACGCCGTGAACTGCCTCCAGATGCTCCGCATGCATCAACAGGCCGGCAAACTCATAGCGGTACATATCCAGGCCAAAAAGCACTCCCAGCCCCACATCGTCTATGCCACCTGCCTGTGCCCTGTCCATGGCCTCCGTATGGTAGGCATAATCATGCTTTGGCCCGGTCGGGTGGAGCTTTTCATAGGCTTCTTTATTGTATGTTTCCTGAAACAATATATAGGTGCCGATGCCTGCATCGTGAAGCTTCTTGTAGTTTTCCACCGTAGTAGCGGCAATATTGACATTTACCCGTCGGATGGCACCGTTCTTGTGCTTGATGTTGTAGATGGTGTTGATGGACTCCAGCACATACTCAATCGGGTTGTTGACAGGATCCTCACCCAGCTCCAGGGCCAGACGCTTGTGACCCATATCCTGCAGGGCGATTACCTCCTTGCGGATTTCATCCTGGGTCAGCTTCTTGCGGCTGATATGCTTGTTCTTTAGATGATAAGGGCAATACAGGCAGCCGTTGATACAGTAGTTGGAAAGGTAAAGCGGTGCAAAGAGAACGATGCGGTTGCCGTAGTAATCCTCCTTTATCTGCCTTGCCAGGTCGTAAATCTCCTGCAGCTTCTCCTCGTTGTCGCAGGCCAGCAGCACGGAGGCCTCGCGATGAGTAAGCCCCTTGCCCAGCCTGGCCTTGGCAATAATCTGGTCAACTACCTCCATGTTGTCCTTGTTTTCGTCGGCGTATTGCAGAGTTGCCTTTATCTCCTCATGGGAGATAAACTCCTCTGCCTTCATTGATTTCATATCATACATTTTTCATTCACCTGTTTCGATAATCTCCCCGGTCACAAACAATCTCATAACCGGCATTTTTTACACGATTTTTCAAGCATACAATACACTCTGCCGCCTCTTCCCCTGTGCAGATTTTGGCATCATAAAGAGCATACTTCTTGCGTACTGCCTTTGGGGAAAGATTTGGCATAACCACATTGGCCCCCGCCTTAAGCCCCTTCTCCCGGCCAATGGGATCAATGGTCCCAAGAGCCGTGGTGGCAGGCAGCAGAACCTGCGGCAGCAACAGCCGGATAACGGAAAGCAGGGTAAGGGTCATGGCAGCTGTCCCCCCCGGCTCATGGCCAAAAGGCGTATCATGCTGAGCTATAAAAGGACCTATGCCCACCATGTGAGGGTTCAGCTCCCGCAAAAACTGCAAATCTTCATACAGGGTATCTACAGTCTGTCCCGGCGAGCCTGTCATAAAGCCTGCCCCTACCTGATAGCCTATTTTCTTCAAGGCATACAGGCAATCCTTGCGATGGCGCAGGGACATTTCTGCCGGGTGCAGCTTTCTGTAATGGGCTTCATCGGCAGTTTCATGGCGCAGCAGATATCTGTCAGCACCGGCCTCAAAATACCGCCTGTAGCTTTCTTCCTCCTTTTCGCCTATGGAAAGGGTCAGGGCGCAGTCAGGATGGCGTTCCTTGATACTGCTGATAATCCTGCACATTCTTTCATCTGTAAAGTATTCATCCTCGCCTCCCTGAAGCACAAAAGTGCGAAAGCCCAGCCGGTAACCCTCCCGGCAGCAATCCAGTATCTCCTCGGCTGTCAGGCGGTATCTGGCAGCCTGCCTGTTATCCCGCCTGATGCCGCAATAATAGCAGTTGTTCTTGCAGAAATTAGTAAATTCGATAAGTCCTCGAATAAAAACGTCTTTTCCGTATACAGCCTGCCTTACGGCTACAGCCCGCTGGCGGAGGTAGTCACCTTCATTTCCATCCAGCAGATACTGAAGCTCATCCTTCGTTATATTTCTTTTGGCCTCAATATCATCAACAACAGAAATACTGCCACCTCCTAAAATAGCTAACATTTATATTCACAAGTTAATCATATTACTTTTGATAATCTAACGCAATACATTGACCAAAAATTTGCCTAAAAACCCCGTTTCGTGCTATCCTATTACTAAAGTATTATGAAAACAATCTGAAATTACAGTTTTTTTTCATAATGGGTCTGTATAATTAAGAGAATTTTATTTTTGAGGAGGAGATTTTATGTTCAGTGGCATCGGTGTTACGGAACTTGTTTTAATATTGGTTATCGCTCTGGTGGTTTTCGGACCGGGCAAGCTGCCTGATGTGGGCAGGGCACTGGGAAAGAGCATTCGGGAGTTCAAAAATGCCGAAAAAAATATTATTGAGGATGTTACTGTAGACGAGGAAAAGAAGTCTACCAGTACCAAGGCATAAGGATATGGCGAATACTTCAGAAGCCCCGGACACGCTGCCTGTACAGGAGGAGGCCGTGTCGCAGGAAAATGCAGCCAATATGTCCATTCTGGAGCATCTGACGGAGCTGCGTCGGCGGATTTTGTACAGCCTGCTGGCGGTGGCTGTATGCTCTGCCATATCTTATGGCTTTTTGGACAGGATTATGGCTTTTCTGATGGAACCGGCCGGAAAGCTCTACTATATGCAGCCGGCAGAGGCCTTTTTTGTCTATGCCAAGGTGATAGTGTTTTCCGGCTTTATGCTTTCCCTGCCGGTCATTTTTTATCAGGCATGGGCATTCCTGCTCCCTGCCCTGACCATGAGGGAAAGGCTGATGCTGTCCGTACTGGTGCCGGTTTCCGTGCTGCTTTTCGTGGCGGGCATCCTGTTTTCCTTCAAGCTGGTTCTGCCACTGGCCATGAAATTTTTTCTGGGCATGGGCAACGCAGACTTTCAGCCGTTTTTGTCAGCCGGCAGCTATTTTGACTTCATCCTGACCTTTGTGATTCCCTTCGGGCTGCTCTTTGAGATGCCGCTGATTATGCTGGTACTGGCGTGGCTGGGGATAATAACCTCGGATATGCTGGCGGCAAAGTTCCGCATTGTGATTATGGTGTGCTTTGTCCTGGGGGCATTGTTTACGCCGCCGGATGTTATCAGCCAGTGCATGCTGGCCATCCCTATGGTTTTGCTTTACGGCGTCGGCTATCTGGCCATCAAATACATACTGCACAAATAAAAAACTGTTTCAAGCTTTCTATGGGCTTGAAACAGTTTTTTTACGGCAAGGCTTACCTCCCCGCCAAATAAAGACAATGTAAATTTCAGTTTGTCGTAGTGCTTGAATGTTACTTCGTACATATACGGAGAAAATAGTTTGTTCGTTCGTGGATTCTGTTCAGACATTAAAAAGGGGTGAGCAGGGGCAATACCTATAGAAAACACGCTCGCGCTCCTCATTGCGCCTAGCGGATGCTAAGCTCTTGCTGCGCCTGACGGCTTGCAAATCGCTAAGCACCGAGGCACAACAAAGGTTTTCTATAGGTACAGCCCCAACTCGCCCCTCTCTTTGTCTGAACAGATACAACAGAATAATAAACTCTATTCATAGTATGTGACCATAATGATAAACACAACTCTACAAGCAAGCCTGAAAAAGGGGCGGGGGTACTGACGCAGTTACAGTTTTCGTCAGCCTCCCGCCCCCCCCTTTTTTCAGTCTTTTCGTAAAGTATTATTATGTTGCTGTGGCAAAATATAAGAGCTTTCTGGCAAGTAGGTGGGGAGCTGTCGCAGGGTTGTAACTATCAGCAGATAAAGTAATGGGTGGAGAAGGCGGTGCCAATGCAAGGTA
>CAMFES010000020.1 GCA_945949525.1 uncultured Veillonellaceae bacterium | reverse complement strand
CACATGATGAACAGCTTTACATTCCGCAACAATCTCTGATTGTATTCATGTATACATGAAAGGATTCGTCAAATTTGTACTTTTCACACTGGACATTTGCTTTTTCATGTATTATAATGGTATACGCTTGATATGATGCGAGCTAAAAATGACAAATGTCCTTGATAGATGTATATGATATAGCTGCTATAAGGAATTTGCATACTTAGGGGGAGAGACATGGCTTTAATTGTTAAAAAGTTTGGCGGTACCTCGGTAGGCTCTACTGAGAAGATTATGAATGTAGCCAAGAGAATTATTGAAGAGAAAAAGCCTGGCGACCAGATTGTCATGGTTGTATCCGCTATGGGCGATACCACGGATGACCTGATTGAGCTGGCCAAGGGCATCAATAGCAATCCGTACCAGTATACCCGTGAGATGGATATGCTGCTGACCACCGGTGAGCAGGTTTCTATCGCACTTTTGACCATGGCCTTCAAGAGCCTGGGGCAGAAGGCGATTTCCCTGACCGGCCCGATGGTGGGCATGCGTACCAACTCCGTTCATACCAAGGGCAAGATTGTGGATATAAAGCCGTCCCGTGTCCGCAAGGAATTGGAAAAGGGCAAGATTGTCGTTGTGGCAGGCTTCCAGGGTGCTGACGAAAAGGGTGACCCTGTAACTCTGGGCCGCGGCGGCTCCGATACCTCCGCCGTAGCTCTGGCCGGTGCGTTGAAGGCTGACGCCTGCGAGATTTATACCGATGTTGACGGTGTATACTCCGCAGACCCTCGTCTTGTGCCGGATGCGCGCAGGATGAAGGAGATTACCTATGATGAGATGCTGGAGATGGCCCGTCTGGGTGCCGGCGTAATGCAGCCGCGCTCCGTGGAGATGGGGATGTACTTCAACATTCCGATTCATGTTCGTTCCACCTTTACCAACAAACCAGGCACAATGATTAGGGAGGCTTATACAATGGAAGAGAAAGATTTCTTGATTCGTGGCGTAGCCCATGACAGCAATGTAGCAAAGGTAGCAGTTCTGGGTGTTCCGAATGATCCGGGTGTGGCACATGCCATTTTCTCCGCTCTGTCCGACAGGAATATCGCCGTAGATATGATCGTGCAGAGCATCAGAAATATTGAGAAGAACGTAACCGACATGGTATTCACCATTGCTCAGGATGATCTGGCTGAGGCAAAGAAGATTGTTGACGGTGTAGCCGACAAGCTCCATGCCGTAGCAGTTCTCATCGAGGAGGATGTGGCAAAGGTTTCCATCGTCGGTGCAGGCATGCTGGGCAACCCTGGCATCGCTACCCGCATGTTTGGCGCACTGGCTGAGGCTCAGGTAAACATCGATGCCATCAGCACCTCCGAGATCAGCATTTCCTGTCTTATCAAGGGCAGCCAGCTGAAGGAAGCTGCCAATGCTATTCACAAGGAATTTTTCCCGGAGAAGTAATAGACAAGTTGTAAAT
The DNA here is from genome assembly GCA_945949525.1 of uncultured Veillonellaceae bacterium. Classification (GTDB taxonomy): domain Bacteria; phylum Bacillota; class Negativicutes; order Selenomonadales; family Selenomonadaceae; genus Anaerovibrio. The sequence continues at coordinate 24,000 of CAMFES010000020.1, read as the reverse complement.
GTATAGGAGGCAAGATTTTATGAGTTCTCAGGTTGCATCCCATCGCGTGGGCAAGAAGCTGGTGGATGTTATTTTTGGTGCCAGCGCTGCCTGTGCAGAGGCTGTAAAGGAGCATGGCGCTGACAAGGTTACCAACGCAACCATCGGCGCAATTATGGGCGAGGACGAGAAGCTGGCATGTATCCCTACCATGGAGAAGGTATTCCGTCAGCTGCCGATTGCCGATGCTATTGCCTATGCCCCTATCGCCGGTCTGCCGGGCTATCTGGATACGGTCATTGACCTGACCTTTGCCGACAACAGGCCGGAGGGCTATCTGGCCGCTGTGGCTACTGCCGGTGGCACAGGTGCCATTCACCACGCTATTGTCAACTACACCGAGGCCGGGGATCAGGTGCTGACCTCCGACTGGTTCTGGGGTACCTACAATGTGCTTTGTCAGGAGCAGGGACGTACTTTGACCACCTACCAGCTCTTTGACGAGAACCAGAACTACAATCTCAAGGCTCTGGCTGCCAAGCTGGAGGAGCTGTTTGCCAAGCAGGATTCCCTGCTTCTGATCATCAACACCCCTGCCCACAACCCGACGGGCTACAGCCTGTCCGAGGCTGACTGGACCGGCGTGCTGGATTTGTGCAAAAAGTATGCGGCAGAGGGCAAGAAGGTCAATCTGCTGGTGGATATCGCCTACATCGATTATGCAGGCGAGAAGAATGAATGCCGCAGCTTCATGAAGCAGTTCAGCAATCTGCCGGAGAATATCTTCACCATGTTTGCTTTCTCCATGTCCAAGGGCTACACCATGTACGGTCAGCGTACCGGTGCTATCATCGGCCTGTCCTCCAGCAAGGAGCTGGTGGATGAGTTTGTGGACGTGGCGAAGTATTCCAGCCGCGCTACCTGGTCCAACATCAACCGCGGTGCCATGTCCGTGCTGAACGCCATTCAGCAGGATGCCGGGCTGCTGGCTGATTTTGAGGCGGAGCGTGAGGCGCTGTATGAGGTTATCCGTGACCGCGCGGCAATCTTCATGCAGGAGGCCAAGGAGTGCGGCCTGAACGCTCTGCCGTACAAGGCAGGCTTCTTCCTGTCCATTCCTGCCAAGGATTCCAAGGCAGTGTGTGACGAGCTGCACAAGGATTTGATTTTTGCGGTTCCGCTGAAGGCCGGTGTCCGCATTGCTGTCTGCTCCGTACCAAAGAAGAAGATGTACGGCATGGCGGCCAAGGTACTCAGGGCCTTGAAGGCCGTCGAGGGCTGATAGGATTTGAGAATGTCTGATTAAAAGTTTAGTTACTGCATGCACATGGTGCATGCAGTAACTTTTTTTTATTGCGCGAGAAAATAATTAATGGTAAAATAATAGCGGAATAAGTATAATTTATGCTTTGAGGAGGATATTCAATGTTTGATTTGAAACCTAAGAAAAAAAGCAATGAGTTCTTTGTCTTGTTTGAGGAAAGTGCCGATTATTTTTATCAGGCTACCCTTCTTTTGGACGAGGTTATGATGGACCATCGCAAGGCCGACATCAAGGTCAAGGAGATTAACGACCTTGAGCATAGGGCAGACAAGGTAAACGACGCTATTATTGACAAGCTGAACCAGACCTTTATTACTCCTATTGACCGTGAGGACATTTACGCCATCGCCAATGGCCTGGATGACGGCGTAGACCAGCTGCAGGGCATGCTGCAGCGCATCGTTATTTATCACACCGGCGAGGCCCGCGAGGGGGCACTGCGCCTGACAAAGCTGCTTATAGAATCCACTGCTGAAATCAAGCGGGCGGCTGTTCTTCTCAATGCTATAAGCAAGAATCAGAACGAGCTTCTGTCTATCACCTCCAAGATTGATAAGCTGGAGAGCGAGGGAGATCACGTTTTCCGCGGGGAACTGGCGTACCTTTTTGAGTATGTGAAGGACCCTATTGAGCTTATCAAGTGGAAGGATTTGCTGGAGGGGTTGGAGAATACCCTGAACCATTGTGAGAGAATGGCAGACTTGTTAAAAGGTGTGGTAATGAAGTATGCTTGATATTCATCCTTTTATAATTATCGTAGTCGTGCTGGCTCTTGTGTTTGACTTTATCAATGGCTTTCACGACACGGCCAATGCTATTGCCACCTCTGTTTCCACCAGGGCGATTTCTCCCAGCAAGGCCATTATGATGGCGGCTGTGCTGAACTTTCTTGGTGCCATGATAAGTACCGGCGTAGCAAAGACCATCGGCGGCGATATTGTGGTGGGGCACATAGAGCAGCCGATTATTATCGCCTCCTTGGTGGGAGCTATCATCTGGAACCTGCTGACCTGGAAGATTGGCCTGCCAAGCTCCTCCTCCCATGCGCTGGTGGGCGGCATGATTGGCGGCGTTCTCATGTCGGACATGGGCATGGCGGGGCTGAACTGGGGCGGCATAGGCAAGATTGTCATCGCACTGGTGACCTCGCCGCTTTTGGGCATGGTGATGGGCTACATCATCATGACGATACTGTTCAGGGTGTTTGAGAATTCCAGCCCGTCCAAGCTCAATCACCGCTTCAAGAAGATGCAGATTGTCACGGCGGCAACCATGGCCTTTTCCCACGGCTCCAACGATGCCCAGAAGTCCATGGGTATCATCACTTTGGCGCTGTTTTCCGGCGGCGTGATTTCCGAGTTTGAGGTGCCTACCATTGTCAAGATTCTGGCGGCTACCGCCATGGCGGTGGGTACGTCCCTGGGTGGCTGGAGCATCATCAAGACCGTAGGCGGCAAGATTTTCAAGCTGGAGCCTGTCAACGGCTTTGCGGCTGACCTGAACTCCTCCATCACGATTTTTACTGCTACCATGCTGCATCTGCCGGTCAGCACCACCCATGTGGTTTCCGGCTCCATCATGGGCGTGGGGGCGGCCAAGCGCATCCATGCGGTGCGCTGGGGCGTGGCACAGCAGATGGTGATGGCCTGGGTGCTGACTATTCCGTGTACTGCGGCTATGGGTGCCCTTTCTTATGTAATCGTTATGGCTATATTTGGTTGATAGCGGAAAACTGATGTTTTCAAGGGATTGTCAATTTGGCAATCTCTTTTTTTGTCTAATTTCTTTGGTCATGTTATAATATTGATAGAATAATTTACGGAGGTGAGGGTATGTCATTTCAGAAAACACTGGAGGCCAGTCAGGAATGGGCAAGGATATTGCATTGCTCTTATGTGACTGATTTGAATGATATTGTTGAGCAGGGGAATATCGGGGAGCTGATACGGGTATCGGAGGCGCTGCATGAAAAGCGCATTGCCAATATTGCCGATGAGATTGCCAGAAGGATTGATACCAGGCGGCTGGTGCTGATTGCCGGGCCAAGCTCCTCCGGTAAGACCAGCTTTGCCCAGCGGCTTCGGGTACAGCTCAGGGTGCTGGGGCTGGAGCCGGTATCCATATCCATGGATGATTATTTTCTGGACAGGGAGCATACGCCGAAGAAGCCCAACGGGGAGTACGATTTTGAATGCCTGGGGGCCCTTGACCTGCCGCTTTTCAACGACCATCTGCAAAGGCTGCTGGCAGGACAGCGGGTGCATATTCCTCGGTTCAATTTCAAGAAGGGGTGCCGGGATGACCGCCCGTCGGCGGTGCTGGAGCTGCAGCCCAATCAGCCGGTTATTATCGAGGGGATTCACGGCCTGAATGAGCGTGTCAGCAGCACAATTCCAAGGGAGCAGAAGTTCAAGATTTACGTCAGCTCCCTGACGCCATTGTACATGACGCCGGAGGTGCGGCTGTCCACCACCCAGGCCCGGCTGTTCCGGCGCATGGTGCGGGACTACCGCACACGGGGAACCTCGGCGGCGGAAACCATCAGGCGGTGGCCAAATGTCATTGAGGGGGAGCAGAAGAATATCTATCCTTTTCAGGACGAGGGGGATGCTACCTTTAACACGGCGCTTCTCTATGAGCTGGGGGTGCTGAAAAAGTACGCCATGTACCTTCTGTCGGAGATTCCGCCGGAGGACAGCTCCTACGGCAAGGCACAGGAGCTGCTTGCTTTCTGCCGCTACTTCAAGTCCATCGGGGATGAGAAGGATATCCCCAACACCTCCATTTTGCGGGAGTTCATCGGCGGCTCCTGCTTTGACGTGGGGTAATACTTGAAATTTTCAGATTTGAGGCATATAATTATCACTTGGTGATAGTTATATGCCTTTTTTGCGGGCAGGATTGCGAGGGAATTGTTTTGAACGAAATAGATATTAGTGACAAGGTGAAGAGGGTTATAAAGTTCGGGCTTCCGGCCCTGCTGATAATGTCCGTGGTGGTGGCAAGCGTCGTTTGGTACATCATGTACGGGACAGGTGATCTGGTGGTGCGGGATGCCAGGGTGTCCAGCAGCATGGTAGGCGCCAGGGTGAGGGTGTCAGGCACGGTGTCGGAGGTGCTGGTGAAGGATGGCGATGCGGTCAAAGCAGGAGATGTGATTGCCCGTATCAAGGTCAATGTCACCGAGGAACAGCTAAAGCAGCTGCAGCAGACCGTGGAGCTGTCCCAGCGGAATCTTGATCAGATAAAGCAGGGGGTGACGGTGCGTACACCTAGGGTTGTTTCGTCGCCGGCCTCTGCCGGGGCTTCCGCCGGTGAGGTGGAGAGGTCCAGAAGCCGCATGGAGCGCATGAATCAGCTCTATGAAATGGGGGCGATTAGTGCGGTAAAGCGGGATGAGGCAGTGGCGGAGTATCAGGCTGCCGCCGCAGCCGGCAGCGTGGCAGCTTCCTCTGGCAGCAATGTGGTCTATGACACGACGGTTCAGCCTGCCAGCCCTGAGGTAATCAAAAGGGCGGAGCTGCAGCTGCGCCAGGCTCAGGCGGCACTGGAAACAGCCAGGGGCAATGCCGCGGCTACGGAGATTACGGCTCCCGTGGATGGTACTGTTTACGTAGGGGAGCTGGCAGAGGGCATGGAGGTGCAGGCCGGGCAGGTGATTGCCAGCGTGGGCAATTCTGACAGCATGTGGATTGAGGCGTATCTGGAGCCGGGGCAGCAGGACAGCGTGCGGCTGGGGCAGGTGGCGGACTACTATGTAAACAGGCAAAAGTATGAAGGCCTGGTCATGGAGATTAATTCTCCTGCTCAGGAAGCTTCCCTGGAGCCTGCCGAAAATACCGAGGGTGGCTATGCGGAGGGTGCCGGTGCCTCCGGCAAGCTGGTAGTGAGGATTTCCATTTCCCCGGAGGATGTTGCTGCCATGAAGATAGGGGAAAACGCGGAGGTGCGCTTTCTGAAGAAGGGATAGGGACACTGTAGATGTCGCTTGCAGGTGTTGCATTGCAGATAGGGAAACAAAGTTTTTGTCACTTTTGCCTAAAAATTTTCAAAAAGTGTTTGACAAGGGGACACTTATATGCTAATATAACACCTGTAAGTGAGTTAAATATTTCTAAGGCAATGAAGCCATACAGTGAGTGCGGAATATCTGTATCCTGTGTGGTTATTTTTTTGCCAAAATTAGCTGAAAATAATGTAAGAAAAGGTGGTTAAAAAATGGAAGATTTACTCTATGTAATTCCTGCGAACTCTAAGAAAGAAGCTATTGTTGAGATGCTGGAGGCTCATCCGGAAATCAAGTTCGTTTCTCTGGTTGGTATTGACCATGCCGGTAACGACACCGATGAGAAGATTCCTGTACGCATCTTTTTGAAGGATATGGATGATTTCTACGCTGGTTCCGCAGTGCAGACTGATGGCTCCTCCGTAGTGCTGGCAGGTATTGCAACCCTGAACAATGCAAAGGTTGATATGCCTATTGATCCGTCTGTAAACTGGTTTGTAGACTACAACTTCGAGAATTACGATGAGGAAACTGAGAAGCCTGTCGGTACTCTCCGCATCCCTGCTTTCCTTATTCACGAGGGCAAGCGCGTAGATTCCCGTGCAGTTTTGAAGGATACCCTGGATTATGTAAAGAAGGAGCTGCTGAACATTTTCCACACCACCGGTACTATCTCCGGCCTGGAGCATATCAATGGTGCTGATGTGGAGGATATCTGCTTCACTTCCGCCACTGAGCTGGAGTTCTGGGTAAAGACTCCGCTGGAGGATGCAAACATCGAGGAGATGTCTGCTTCCCAGGTTATGCAGGAGCAGTATTGGCAGCGTACCCACGGCATTGTCCGCAATGCTTTGGAGCAGGCAGTACTGCTGTTGGATAAGTATGGTCTTAGCGTTGAGATGGGCCATAAGGAAGTTGGCGGCATCAAGGCTCATTTGGATGAGTCCGGCCGCATGGTAAGCGTTTGCGAGCAGATTGAGGTTGACTGGAAGTTTGCCGATGCTCTGCAGGCTGCTGATAACGAGCTGATTGTCCGCACCTTCATCCGCGAGGTATTCCGCATGAACGGTCTGGAGGTTTCCTTCAAGGCTAAGCCTATGATCGGCCTTGCCGGTAACGGTGAGCATACCCATATCGGCATGGGCGCAATCCTGAAGGATGGAAAGTTCGTAAACCTGTTTGCACCAAAGGATATGACCAAGGAGTTCATGAGCGCTATCGGCTATGGCTCCATCATGGGTCTTTTGAAGAACTATGAGGTTATCAACCCGTTCGTATCCGCTACCAATGACTCCCTGAACCGCCTGAAGCCAGGTTTCGAGGCTCCTGTATGTATCGTTACCTCCCTGGGCCACACCCCTGAGGTTCCTTCCCGTAACCGTACTATCCTGGCCGGCCTGATTCGCGACATCAACAATCCGGCTGCTACCCGCTTTGAGCTGCGTGCCTGCAACCCTTACACCAACACTTATCTGGTGCTGGCTGCTATTTACTCCGCTGCTCTGGACGGCATCAGGTACGCTGTTACCAAGTCCACTGCTGACCTTCTGGCAGAGCTGTCCAAGGAGGCTGGCGTAGAGGCTGGCTATCTGGAGAAGGAGCGCGCTTATCGTTCCGAGAAGGATGTATTTGAGGATTATACTGATGAGGAGCGCAACCGTCTCTTTGGCGCACCTCCTGCAACTGTTTGGGAGAATCTGTCCGGCCTGGATAACTACCCTGAGAAGCGTGCAGCTGTATGCGCTGCCGGTGCTTTCACTGATGCTATCATCGAGGCCTTCAAGGCTGGTGCCCTGCTCCGCTGGAAGACTGAGCTTATCAGCCGCATCATTCCTGAGAACCGCGACATTGTACGGGCTTGCAAGGAAATTGTTTCCGACTATGTAACTGATCAGGATTCCTACAACTGGAACAAGATTAACGGCCTCCGTTGCTATCTGGCCAAGGACAGCATTGATGAGAAGTCCCTGTTCACCCTGCTGAAGACTGCTCTTGTTGAGGGCGATTATGAAACTGCTTCCGGCCTGCAGGTTGAGATGTACGACAAGATGGAGGAGCTGAAGGCTCTCTACGATTCCTATCAGAAGAACATGATTTGATGATAGAATCAACTTTACCTGTGCGCTGATGTGATTTTTGCATAGTGGACATATAATATAAAGGCCCTGTTGTGGTGCGCTTTTGAAAGAAAGCGTATCACGGCAGGGCTTTTTGGTATTATATTCGTATATTCTTATAGGTCAGACCTTTTTATAGAGCGTCATGGCAGTACCATCGCAGGCACGCTCGCGCTACTATCCACGCCTAGCGGATGCTAAGCTCTCGCTGCGCCTGCGGCTTGCGAATCGCTAAGCACCGAGGCGCGTCTTAGTGCCCTGCGAATGGTACATGCCACAACGCTCTTTTATAGGTCTGATGCGAAAATCTCACAAATCTGCTCATAAAGCTAATAGCCATTAAATTATCTGCTGTCAGTTGCAATTCTGCACAGCCATGTTGACTTGCTGAAAAAATGCTGTAAAATAAGGAGATAAAAAAGAGCGAACCACAACGATGGCTCGCCGCTATAGGTTTTTGGTGGAAACTTATCCGACCATACACCAGTGTTGGCGCACTGATGGTCACAACATCTACGAAGAAGTCATCCGTAGGCAGGATGGCTTTTTTCGTGCAGTAAAACTGCTTTTCATACTAATGGAGTGTCGTTAGTTATTCTGTTGTATCTGTTCAGACAAGCATGGGATGGGTTGCGGCAGGTGCCATCAGAAACCTTTGTTGTGCCTCGGTGCTTAACGATACGCGAGCCGAAGGCGAAGCGTGAGTTTAGCATCCGCTAGGCGCAATGAGGAGCGAGAGCGTGTTTCTGAGGGGACTGCCGTTACCCATCCCTCTTCTAGTCTGAACAGAGTGTACGAAATAACAAGCCATCGATAATATTGCTGACGCAACGTGTAAGAACAATGGTAAATTTATCACGCCAATATTACGATATAATGTTAAATGAGAAAATGGATTTTCTCATATTATGTACGTTTTTGGCAGCTTGGCATCTGCAGTCTGCCTGACGCTTGCAGGTGCTGATTTGCAGTTATAGTGGTTTACAAGGATGGGATGACCATGAAGAACAATTTTGTCTGCTCCCTGAGCATTTTGAACGTAATAAATCGCAATTATGCCGCCCTGCATAAGAGCATGCTGCGGATTGCCACGGGAAAGAAAATCAACAGCGTGGCAGATGATCCATCGGGCTGGGCCATAGGCCAGCGCATGAGCGTGGAGATAAGGTGTCTGGACCAGGCGAAGCAGAATGCCCAGAACAGCCAGAGCATGATGAAGGTGGCAGACGGGGCGCTGTCCTCCACGATAGATATTCTGCGCACTCTGAAGGAAAAGGCTATTGCCGCCGCCAACGGCACCATGACCGATGCGGACAGGAGGAACGTGCAGAAGGAGTTCGACCAGTATATTGACCAGATAGATGACAATGCCCTTGTCACCTTTAACGGGCAATATCTTTTGGACGGTTCTCACAACAGTCAGGGCAGTGCCACCAAGCAGTCCTTTACCAATCAAAGCCTGGCAGAAGGCACGACCTTTTCCACCAAGCTGACGGATTTGCAGTCCAGGGCGGGGCAGGAGCTGAACATCCAGGACGCTGATACGGTGACTGTTTCCTATGTAAAGGATGGCAAGACCTACACCACCAGCTTTGAAGCAAAGGACAAGACCCTGGGGGATATCTTCAAGGAAGCCAACAAGCTGGACAACAATGCCAATGTCTTTGAAGCGGCCAATCTGGATTCGACAGCTACCACCAATGTCATAGGCACCGACGCCAACGGCAACGAGGTGAAGACTGCCAGCGGCAAAAACGGCATTACGGTGCAGGCCAAGGATACAGGCCTTGACGGGGCGCTGGGGGGCTTTACCATCAGCGTGACAGACAGTCAGGGCAACGTGAAAAAAACCGTCAATGCCGCGCTGGATGATTTTACGGAGAGCATTGAGGCAAGAAACGGCTGTGGGGACAACGCCCTCTACACCCAGACAGGCACCAAGGCCAATCAGGGCATCAAGCTGGGGCTTGGCAATATGACCGCCTATGGCCTGGGGCTGAAGGGCAGTGACGGCAGTGTCCTGAATGTCAGCTCCCAGGAGGCGGCCAATGCGGCGATAAACGTGCTGGACAATGCCCTGAACAGGGCGCTGGGGCAGTCAACCACCATAGGGGCGGTTTACAGCCGCATGGACTACACCATCAGCAACCTCACTACCCAGAGCGAGAACCTGACCAGCGCCATGAGCGTTATCATGGATGCAGATATGGCGAAGGAGATTACGGAATTTGCCCGGAACAACATTCTGCTGCAGGCGGCTCAGGCCATGCTGGCTCAGTCCAACCAGAATGCAGCCTGGTTTCTCAGCCTGCTGAAATAAAAATCAAAGCGGTATATACCGGCGGTGTTAGGCGGTATATGCCGCTTTTTTTCCTCCGGCGGGTGAGATTTATAAAAATTCAAATTCAAATTTGAATTTTCCCTGATGATGTGCTACAATAAATTCAAATCATGATTTGAATTTATTGGAAGCTGATGTGATGCGAAGGAGAGGAGCTAATGATGGTGACAAAGAGGAAGGCTGTTTTGCTGTGCCTGATTTTGCTGGTTGCAGGGCTGGCAGTTTATTTTTATCAGTCCTGCCGTCAGGCTGATGGTGCCGGTGAGCTGGTACTGCAGGGAAATGTAGATGTGCGTGAGGTATCCCTGGCCTTTCGCCAGAGTGACAGGATACTGGAGGTGCTGGCATAGGAAGGCGACAGGGTGCAGAAGGGACAGGTGCTGGCCAGGCTGGACACCTGCGAGCTGAATCTGCAGATACAGAAGCTGAATGCGCAGATTGCCTCCCAGCAGAGTACCGTGGACAAGCTGCACAACGGCACCAGGCCGGAGGAGATACAGCGGGCCGAAAGCGGTGTCAGGCAGGCGCGGGCGGCGGCAGAGCATGCTGCCGGTGTGTATCGCAGGAAGCAGGACATATTTAACAGCATAGCCGGTATCAGTCAGCAGGAGCTGGACAACGCCCTGCATGATATGGAGGCAAAAAATGCCGCCCTGGCCGCTGCGGAGGCTGCACTGCAGGAGGCTGAGGCAGGGCCGCGGCAGGAGGATATTGCCGGGGCGGAGGCAGGGCTGCAGGCGCTGCGGGATGAGCAGCTTCGCTACATCTATCTGCTGTCCCAGTATGAGCTGCAGGCACCTGATGATGGCGTTATCCGTTCACGGCTTTTGGAGGCGGGGGACATGGCTTCTCCGTCAAGGCCTGTGTTCAAGCTGTCCCTGCCGGGCAAAAAATGGGTGCGGGCCTATGTGCCGGAAACGGAGCTGGGCAATATATACGAAGGACAGAAGGCGCGGGTGTATATTGACAGCCGTCCGGGCATGGCCATTCAGGGGCAGGTAGGCTATATCTCCGGCACGGCCGAGTTTACGCCAAAGACCGTACAGACGGAGGAGCTGCGCACATCCCTGGTTTATGAGGTGCGCATCTATGTGGAGGACACGGATAATCTCCTGCGGCTGGGCATGCCTGCAACTGTGAGGATTGCGGGCCGAGGTGAGTGATATGGCGGAGGAAAGTGTACAGAGGCCGGGAATTGCCGGGGAGCCGCTGGTGTCCGGCCGGGTGCTGCAGAATGTGGAGCTGGAGGCGGCAGAAGGGGAGATAACTGCCATTGTGGGGCCGGACGGAGCCGGGAAAACCACCCTCATGCGAATGGTGTGCGGCCTTTTGCCACTGGGGGAGGGCAGTCATCTGCAGGTTGACGGTATTGATGTGGCAAGGGAGCCATGGAGGGTGCAGTCCATTATCAGCTATTTGCCTCAGAAATTCGGTTTGTACGAGGATTTGACAGTACAGGAAAATATTGATTTGTACGCGGATTTGCACGGAGTGCCGGGGGATGTGCGCCAGGAGCGCGTCGGCAGGCTGCTGCACATGACGGAAATGCACAAATTTACTGACAGGCTGGCGGGAAGGCTGTCCGGGGGCATGAAGCAGAAGCTGGGGCTTATCTGCACGCTGGTCAGGTCGCCGGTGCTGCTGCTTCTGGACGAGCCGTCTGTAGGGGTGGACCCCCTTTCACGGCGGGAGCTGTGGGAGATTCTGGAGCAGCTGGTGCAGGAGGAAGGGCTGACGGTGCTGGTCAATACCGCCTACGCAGAGGAAGCGGAGCGCTGCCAGATGGTTTACATGCTGGACAAGGGCAGGCTGCTGGCAAAGGGAACTCCGGCTGAGCTGCAGGGGGAGTGGCCAAGGGGCCTGAAGGGCATGAATGGTGCAGGAGCGGCAGTCAGGCACAGGGGCAGCGTTGGCGAAGGTGACAGCGCCGGCGAAGGTGGCAAAGGCAGTGATAGTGACAGTAACAGTATCAGGGACGGAGGGGATGGCGCAGAACCGGACATTGTGGTGCGGAACCTGGTGAAGAGGTTCGGTGATTTTACGGCGGTGTCCCACACCTCCTTTGATGTGTATAAGGGGGAGGTGTTCGGCATGCTGGGCCCAAATGGCGCCGGAAAGACCACCACCTTCCGCATGCTGTGCGGTCTGCTGCCGGCCACCTCCGGGGAGCTTCTGGTAGGGGGCGTGGATGTGCGCCGCCACAGGAACAGGGCCAGGGAGGGCATCGGCTATGTGGCGCAGAAGTTTTCCCTCTATGGCAACCTGACCGTCTATGAAAATCTTCGCTTTTATGGAGGCATATACGGCCTCTATGGCAGGGAGCTGACACAGCGCATTGATGAGCTGGTGGCGGAATTCGGCCTTTCGGAAAAGCTGAAGCAGGCGGCTGACAGCCTGCCACTGGGGTACAAGCAGCGCCTGTCCATGGCGGCGGCACTTTTGCACAGGCCCAAAATCCTTTTTCTGGATGAGCCTACCAGCGGCATCGACCCGGAGGCAAGGCAAAATTTCTGGCGGCAGATTGACAGGCTTTCCGCGGCCGGTACCACCATCATTGTCACCACCCACTTTATGGAGGAGGCGGAATACTGTGACCGCATCATGATACAGGACCATGGGGAGCTGCTGGTGCTTGGCAGTCCGGAGGAAATACGGAGCCGGATGGGGATGCCGGGGGCGGGCATGAATGAGATTTTTATTGCTATAGTGGAAAGGGCAAGACAGAGGGAGGGAGGAAACAGTCATGGATAAAAGAGCGGATTTCCTCAGTCCGGGGCGGCTCATGGCGCTGGTGAAAAAGGAATTTCTGCAGATAGGCAGGGACAGCAGTACCCTTCTGATGGGGGTGGTACTGCCCATTATCCTGATTATTATCATGGGGTTCGGCATGTCCCTGGATGTGCGGAATGTACCTGTGGCCGTGGTGCTGGAGGACAGCTCCCCTGCGGCAAGGTCGGTGGTGAGCTTTGTGGATGGCTCGGAGTATTTTTCGCCCAGCTATGTCACCAATATGAAGGAAGCGGAAGAAATGCTCATGTCCCATGAGGTGCATGCCGCCATCCTGGTGCCGGGGGATTTTACGGCAAGGCTGGCGGCAGGAGAGGCCAAGGTGCAGGTTCTGCTGAACGGCGTTGAGGCCATTACCGCCATGTCCGCGCAAAAATACATTGAGGCCGCTGTGCTGAGCCGGGCGGCAGAGGAGGGCATGAAGCAGCAGGGGGATGCGGTGCAGGCCGGTCAGGCCGTGCTGGTCAGCAGGGTGTGGTTTAACGACGCCAACACCAGCACCTGGTTTTTTGTGCCGGGCATCCTGATGATGGTGATGACCCTGTGCGGCGTATTTCTTACGGCTGTGGTCATGGCGCGGGAATGGGAGCGGGGCACGCTGGAGTCCATCTTTGTCACCCCCGCCAGCCTGCTGGAAATAGTGCTGGCCAAAATCATCCCGTACTTCTGCGTGGCCTTTACAGGCTTCTGCCTGTGCCTGGTGGTGGGGCAGGTTCTCTATGATTTGCCCATGCGTGGCTCCCTGGCGGTGATTTTGTTTGCCTCCATGCTGTATATTATCGTGGCTTTGGGGCTGGGGCTGACGATTTCCGCCGTGACGAAAAATCAGTTTCTGGCCTGCCAGGTTTCTATGCTGGTGAGCTTTCTGCCCTCCATGATGCTGTCAGGCTTTCTCTTTGATTTGCATTCGGAACCTCTGGCAATTCAGGTCATCAGCCGGATTTTTCCCACCACCCATTATCTTCAACTGATAAAGTCCTTGTTTCTGGCGGGGAATTACTGGCCGCTGATTGTGGAAAAATGTGTTTTGCTGGCAGGGTACGGCATCCTGTTTATCGGGCTGGCCTTCAGGCTGACTAAAAGAAGGGTAGGGTGATGCAAATGACAGGCTTGGTGCAGGACAGGCTGCGGCTATTTTGGAGGCACCTGCTGTTTATGTGCCAGAAGGAGCTTTTGACTACGCTGAAGGACAGGCGCATGCGCGCCATGATGGTGGTGCCTGCCCTGATGCAGGGGTTTTTGTTTGGCTATGCGGCCAGCTACAATCTGGATAATGTACCCTATGCTGTGGTGGATGAGGACCGCAGCGCGTCTTCAAGGAGCCTGCTGGGGCATTTTGCCGGTTCAGGCAGCTTTCAGCTGGTGGCGATGCCGGACAGCCCGCGGGAAATAGGCCAGCTGATTGACAGGGAGGAGATTCTTCTGGCGGTGGTGATACCCGGCGATTTTGAACGGAAGCTGCAGCAGGGACAGGCGGCAGAGGTGCAGGTGATAGCCGATGGCAGAAACAGCTCCGTGGCTGGCATGGCCACAGGCTATGCCAGCAGGATAGTGGCGGAGTGGAATCTTGAGCGCATGGCAGAGGCGACAGGCGTCAAGGGGGGGCAGGGCAGCGTGTCGGTGGAAAGCCGCACCTGGTTCAACCCCAACCAGATAACCCGCTGGATTTTTTCGCCAGGCTTGATTGCCATGATCGCCTTTGTGCAGGTGCTGCTGCTGGCGGGGATGTCCATAGCGCGGGAGAGGGAGCAGGGAACCTTTGACCAGCTTCTGGTTACGCCCCTGTCACCGGCGGAGCTTCTGCTGGGCAAGGCGGTGCCGCCTATGCTGATAGGGCTGGTGCAGAGTACGATTTTGTTCTGCATCGCCCGCTTCTGGTTCCGGATTCCCTTTGCAGGCTCCCTGGTAACCCTTTATCTGGCGCTGATACTTTTTATTTTCAGCCTGATTGGTGTGGGGCTGATGATTTCCGCCATTTCAGAAAGTATGCAGCAGGTTATGGTATATTTTATGGTGCTGATGATGCCTATGGTGCTGCTGTCGGGGCTGGCAACGCCTGTCATCAACATGCCGGAGGCCTTGCAGTATGCCACCTATGCCGACCCGTTGCGCTTTGCGGTGGACGCGGTAAGGCGGATTTATCTGGAGGGGGCGGCGGCAGGCGACCTTTTGGGGGATTTCGTGCCCATGCTGCTTATCTCGGCGATAACCTTGCCTTTATCCGGGTGGCTGTTTTATAATAGAGCTGTATGAAGGATTGGTGAGTTTTATGGAAATGGCAGTGAAGGGCAAAAGGCAGCAGCGTGACGATGGCAGGCAGACCAGAGACAGGCTGGTGGAATGTGCGGGGATTCTGGCGGCGCAGAAGGGCTTTTCCCTTGTTACCAGCAAGGAAATCTGCAGGCTGGCAGGCACGAATCTGGCGGCTATCAACTATCATTTCGGCAGCCGTGAGGGGCTGTACGAGGAGCTGCTGTACAGGATTCATCAGTACATGGTCAACGAGGACAGGCTGCGGGAGATGGTGAACGCAGACAGTACGCCCCGGGAGAAGATTTCCGCCGTGGTGGACATGGTGGCAGAGCAGGTCTGGTCCAGGGAAAACTGGCAGATGCAGGTCTGGAGCCGGGAGGTGATGACTACGGCCCAGTCCGCCCACGTCAGTACGGTGCTGATGCAGGTGGTCAAGGTCAAGGGCAGCTTGGCCCTGAAGCTGTTCAGCGATTATACGGGGCTGGCCATGGACGATATTAGGCTGTACCTGTGTTTTATGTGCTTTATGGCGCCCATAATGCTGGTGGCCTTCGGTAAGCACAGCAACATTGAATATCGCAGGATAACCCGTGCCTCCTGCAGTGACGGGGAGCTTTTGAACAATATCAAGCAGTTCTGCTTTGCGGGCCTGGACAGCTACCGCCAAAGCCGGGAAGAGGAAGGCGGAGCAGTGAAGGGTGAAAAGCGAAAAGCGAAAAGTGAGAAGTGAGAAGTGAAGAGTGAGGAAGTGGTCGGATTGAGGTTTGAAAAGGATTTTACCAGCAGGCACCGCCTGAAGGAATGGCTGGAGGCCAAATCGTGGAAGTTTGCCGGCACGGATGAGTTTTATGAATGGCTGGAAAATTTTATCGACGAGGGCAATATCCTGGCGGTGCGGGGCCAGTATATTGATTTTCAGGACTGCGTTGACGTACTGGAAAATCCTGATGATTAGGGGATGATTTTTTGCGGCCGTGACGGCGCAGGCAGGGTGTTTTATTTTTGCGGCAGTGAGGAATGCCGCCGGGGTGTTTGCAGTATGAAGGGCAAGGTGTTGTATGAAGAATATAAAGATTGTGTTTTTTGATATTGACGGGACTCTTTTTGACATGGATACAAAAACCGTTTCCGACCGGATGAAGGAAACGCTGCGGCGTCTGCAGGCAGGCGGCATAAAAATCTGTATTGCCACCGGCAGGGGGCCGATGCTGGTATATGATATTTTCGGGGTGCGGTTTGATGCCTATATAACCTTCAATGGTTCATACTGCTTCAACGATGAGGGGGTTATCTTCAGCAATCCCCTGTCTTATGATGATGTACAGCAGATTATCAGGAATACGGGGGAAATCAATCGCCCTGTGGCACTGGCCACCAAGGACAGGATTGCCGCCAACGGCGTGGACGCCGAGCTTTTGGCCTTCTTTCAGATAGGCGGTCACAGCATAGACAAATCGCCTGATTTTGACCAGGTGGCACAGCAGGAGGTATTTCAGATTATGTCCGGCGGCTATCTGTCAGAGAGAGCCGCACTGGTCAAGGATACGGAGAACGCCAAGGTGGCAGCCTGGTGGGACAGGGCCGTGGATATCGTGCCTGCTGACGGCGGCAAGGGCAGGGGCGTAGCCAAGGTGCTGGAGTATTTTGGCATAGACCGGGCTGATGCTATGGCCTTCGGTGACGGCAACAATGACCTGGAAATGTTTCAGGCGGTGGACAACGGCATCGCCATGGGCAACGGGTCTGAGGATTTGAAAAAAATAGCCAGGGATGTCTGCGGCAGGGTGTCCGAGGACGGCATTTACCATTACTGTCTTGAACATGGGTTGATTTGAACCAAATGCACAAAATTATGGGATTTTTGACACATATTTTCAGGTATGATAAAATAAATTAAAATATGTGCAAAGAGAAGGAGAGTGGTTTTGTGAGACTTGGCAAGCTCAGTTTTTGCCTTCTGACAGGCATCCTGATGGTGCTGATGACCTCTGTGGCAGCTGCCCACGGCACCATGGTGGAGGCCGGTGATGAAGGGCAGTATGTAGAAGAGGTGCAGACACTGCTCAGGGACAAGGGGTACTACACGGATGAGATTCACGGCCGCTGCGATGAGGCGACGGTGGCGGCTATCAAGGCCTTCCAGCGTGCCCACCACCTGGAGGTGGACGGGATTGCAGGCCCTATGACCATGCGGCTTTTGCGCCCGCAGGTACATGCAGGGCACAGCAGCCTGGAGCATGCCCGGATTGTTACGGTGAATGCCTACGCCTACAGTCCCCAGGATCCGGGGATGGGCAGCCATACTGCATCCGGTACGCCGCTAAGACGAGGGGTAATAGCGGTGGACCCAGGCTATATTCCCATCGGGACGAGGGTCTATATTCCTGATTACGGCGAGGCCGTAGCGGAGGATATTGGCTGGAATATCACGGGCAACACCATTGATATTGCCTTTGATACCCATGAGGAGGCCATTTACTTTGGCCGTCAGGTGCTGGAGATTTACATCCTGGACTGACAGCCTGCAAGGGTTAAGACAAAATAAGCAAGGTAAAAGACAAGACAGGTTAAAACAAGTTAAGACGTTGGACATGGTTTAGATAAGAAGGGCCTGCGGCAGCAAGGGATTTTGCGCCGCAGGCCTTTTTGGCGATGAGAAAAAGAGGAGGAAATGGGCCGAAACCTGTTGACAATAGGATGGAGATGGTTTATATTATATACATAAAGTGGTACGTACCACTAAGAGGGGAGAAAGCAGGATGCAGGGGATAGACAAGGACAGCAAGCTGCCGCTTTATTGCCAGCTTATGCAGCGCATCATCGAGGCCATTGAGGAGCATCGCCTGGAGGTGGATGAGCAGCTGCCGTCGGAGAGGGAGCTGTGCAGCGATTATGGATTGAGCCGTTCAACGGTGCGTCAGGCGTTCCTGGAGCTGGAACAGCAGGGATACATATACAAGGTGCATGGAAAGGGAACTTTCGTTTCTCCGAAGAAGCTGAATCAGGAGCTGCTGAAGTTTTACAGCTTTACCTCCGAAATGAAAAAAATCGGCAAGGTGCCATCATCAAGGGTGCTGAGCTTTGATGTGGTGGCCTGTGACCGGCACCTGGCCCAGAAGCTGGGAACCGCCGAGGGGGCGGAGGCCTACTGCTTTCAGCGTCTGCGGCTGGCAGATGACAAGCCGGTGATGCTGGAAACAAGCTATGTGCCGGTGTGCCGCTTTCAGGGGCTGACCAGGGAAATGCTGGAAAATAGCGCCATGTATGATATATTTACCCATCAATACGGCGTTGAGTTCACCTTTGCCCAGGAGAATTTTCAGGCGGTGGTGACGGATGAGAGGACAGCGAGGTTTCTCCGGGTGGAAAAATCCATGCCCAGCCTGAAGATAGAGCGGTTCACCTATGAGAAGGACAATGTGATTGAGTATACGGTCAGCATGGCCAGAGGTGACCAGATGATATATTCCATCAGGCTGAACAGGTAAACCAGCCTGAACAGGCTGACTGGCGAGGCCGCCGTTTATCCGGCGGCTGTGACTTTGCGGCTGTGACTTTGCACCGGGGAGAGCTTTTTGTATTTTATTGTGTAAAAGGCATCATTGCTCGTGCTATGATGTTTTTTATAAAAACTGGTACGTACATCATGACCAATGGTATCATAAAACAACTGGTACGTACGTCATAACCAATTCAAGGGGAGGGGTAACATGAATCCGTGGAATTTATCTGAGGAGGAGCTGAAGGAGAGAGGGGGGCTTTGCACGGCGGAGGAAATCTGCCAGCAGCCGGATGCCTGGGAGGAAGCCCTGGCGATGGTGCAGCAGCAGGCGGAGCATATAGAGGTGTTTGTCAGGCCGTTGCTGGCGAAAAAAAATCTGCGCATCATCTTTACCGGGGCGGGGACCTCGGCCTATGCAGGGGATATTATTGCGCCCTGCCTGCGGGAAAGGACGGGCAGGGATGTTCTTTCCTTTGCTACTACTGACATTGTGTCAGCACCATACCAGTTTCTACAGGCGGACCGCCCGACGGTGCTGGTGTCCTTTGCCCGCAGCGGTGACAGCCCGGAGAGCATAGGGGCCTTTGAGCTGGCGGAGCAGCTTGTCGGGGAAATCTACCAGATTGTCATTACCTGCAATCCTGAGGGGGCGCTGGCCGAAAGGGCCGCCAGGATGCAGGAGCATACTATGACCCTGCTTATGCCGCCGCAGACCAATGACAGGGGCTTTGCCATGACCAGCAGCTTTACCTGCATGCTGCTGACGGGGCTTCTGATTTTTGATATGGAAAATCTGGCGGATAACGGGGCGCTGGTAAAGAGAATCGCCGCCTGTGGCAGAAGGGTGCTGTCTGCAGGCCACGGCCTGCCGGAGCTGGCGGCAGCAGGCTTTGAGCGAATTGCCTTTCTGGGATCAGGCGCCCTCTACGGGCTGGCCAGGGAAACCTGCCTGAAGGTGCTGGAGCTGACAGGAGGCAGGATTGCGGCTGTGGCAGAAACCGTCATGGGCTTCCGCCACGGGCCAAAGTCCATTGTGAACGACAGGACGCTGGTAGTTCTGTGGCTGTCCTCCGACAGCTATACGCGCCGCTATGACATGGATTTTCTCAGGGAGCTGGCACAGGATGAGGGGGATTTCAAGGTGCTGGCCCTGTCGGCCGCTCCTGATGAGCAGGCCGCCGGACTGGCGGATTATCTGCTGGTGCTGGATGAGGGGGCGGACCGTCAGTGGGGGAATGATGGCTATCTGGCTCTTGGGTATGTGCTTTTTGACCATATCCTGGCGCTGGCCGCCTCCATGCACAAGGGAATTGCCCCGGATACGCCGTGTCCGAGCGGCAGTGTCAACAGGGTGGTGAAGGGAGTTACGCTTCACCCGCTGGAAAAATAAAAAAGTGGGACAGGTATAAATCAGGAGGGGATTATTATGCCGGATATTTTACTTACGCGCGTGGACAACCGTCTGATTCACGGTCAGGTGGGCATGACCTGGGCAACTCATCTGGGAGCGAACCTGATTGTGGTGGCCAATGATGAGGCGGCAGGGGATGAGGTGCAGCAGAACCTTATGGACATGGCGGTGGCCAGTACGGCTGAAACAAGGTATTTTACCATTCAAAAGACCATTGATGTGATAAACCTTGCCGGGGACTGGCAGCACATCTTTTTGGTGGTAAAGACGCCGCAGGATGCACTGCGTCTGGCGGAGAACGGCGTTCCTATCAGGGAGCTGAACATTGGCAACATGCATTTTTGCGAGGGGAAAAAGCAGGTTACCAGCACCATTTCCGTGGACGAGGCTGACAGGGCGGCCATACATCGCCTGATGGATATGGGCATCAGGATTGACCTGCGCAGGGTGCCGTCCGATTCGGCCCCGCCGGTGGAAAAAATTTTTGAGTAAGGAGTAAGGAAACAGGGAAAGAAACAGAACAGGAAAAAGAAACAGGAAAAGAGGGAGTTTATTATGGAAGTAACCTTGACACAAACCCTGCTGGTCACCCTATGGGCGTTTATCATAGGCATTGACCAGTTTAACGGACTGCTTCACATCCATCGTCCGCTGGTAACAGGACTGGTGGTGGGCTGGATTCTGGGGGATATTCAGACAGGCCTGATCACAGGTGCCACGCTGGAGCTGGTGGCAATGGGCATGGTGCCCCTGGCCGGGGCCCAGCCGCCCAACATGGTTATCGGCGGCGTGATAGGCGTGTCCTTCGCCATTATATCCCATCTGCCGCCGGAGGCTGCCGTGGCCATAGCCATTCCTTTTGCCATTGCAGCCCAGGGGTGCGTAACCTTGATTTTTACGGCCTTTTCGCCGCTGATGCACAAGGCTGACCGCTGGTGCGTCCAGTGCAACACCGGGGCCATCGCCATGCTGAACTATGCAGGTATGGCCACCCACGGCGCGTTTTTCGCCCTGGTGACGTTTTTGCCGATTTATTTCGGGGCGTCCTCGGCTCAGGCGATTGTGGAGTCCGTACCGGCATGGATTCTGGGGGGATTGGGGACAGCAGGCGGCATGATGCCGGCCATCGGCTTTGCCATGCTGCTGAAAATCATGTTGAAGAAGGAGTATATTGCCTTTATGCTGGCAGGGTTCATCCTGGTAACGTATTTTGGCATATCCATTCTGGGACTGGCCGTGCTGGGAGCATGTGTTGCCATGTATGACTTTTATGCCAACGGCTCCGACAGGGGCGGCAGGAATATAAAGCAGGGGGTGCAGCAAAATGGTGGAATCTGATGTAAATGTAGCGGCAGGTGCCGAATATGAGGACAGGTCCGTGCGGGCGGTGATTGCTCCCGGTGATCTGGTGACGATGGTATGGCGTTCCCTGTTCCTGCAGGCATCCTTCAACTATGAGCGCATGCAGGCCTGCGGCTGGCTGTACGGCATCCTGCCGGCACTGAAGAAGATACATGTCAACAAGCGTGATTTGTCCAGCTCCATGCTGATGCACATGGAATTTTTTAACACTCATCCCTTCCTGGTAAATTTCATCATGGGACTGGTGGTGGCCATGGAGGAAAGCAAGAAGGATCAAAGCACCATCCGCGCCATCAAGGTAGCCACCATGGGGCCGCTGGGGGGCATTGGAGATGCCTTGTGCTGGCTGACCCTGCTGCCGATTACGGCGGGGCTGGGAGCCTCCATGGCCATGGGGGCGGACCCGAATCCGGCCGGGCCGATTGTGTTCCTCGTCCTTTTCAACGCGGTTCATTTCAGCCTGCGCTTCGGCCTGATGCGCTACGGCTATCATACCGGTGTCAGGGCGATTGCCACCATGAAGGAAAAGACGAAGCAGATATCCCACGGGGCCTCCATCATCGGACTGACCGTCGTAGGCGGCCTGATTGCCTCCATGATCAAGCTGAAAATAGCCTGGGTCATCGTGGTGGGACAGGCAAGCATTGCCCTGCAGGAAAAGGTCTTTGACGCCATCATGCCGAACATGCTGCCTCTGGCTTATACCATGTTTATGTACTATCTGCTGAAAAAGAATTATTCGCCTGTAAAGCTGATTCTTTTGACGATTGTCATAGGTGTTGCAGGCAAGGGCATAGGTATTTTCTAGGACAATATGGCGGCAGGAAATAGCGGGGGCTGTTCATGCCGCCTTTCTTTCCGGGCATCGGTATCGAGGAAATGGGCAGTTAGAGGGGGATTTTTATGATAGGTGTGATTATAACCGGACACGGCAGGTTTGCAGAGGGAATCTTGTCAGCTGTACAGCTGATTGCAGGACAGCAGGAGAAGCTGGCGGCGGTAAATTTCCCGGATGGCATGACAGGGGAAGGCCTGCGGAAAGAGCTGCGGCAGGCGGCAGAGGCATTTTCAGGTGATGAGCTGATATTCTGTGCTGATATAGCGGGGGGAACCCCCTTCAATCAGGCAGTTCTTCTGGCCGGTGAGCTGGAGGAGAGGTCAGGCAGGAGGTGCCTGGTGTTCAGCGGTACGAACCTGCCCTTTGTACTGCAGGCGCTCTTTGACAGGGAGGAAGCCCTGTCGGAGCTGGAGGGGCGCTGGCTGGAGGGTGCAGTGCAGGTGACGGCCTATCACAGGCTGAAAAAGGCCCGGAAGGCACAGGCGGGAGGCATCTGAGAGGGGCTTCAGGCAGATGGTGTGGTTAATGTTCAGGCAAGGAGAGGGGCGTTTTGTATGCTGGTTGCAGCAAAGGAATTGTTGACGAAGGCCATGGAGGGAAGGTATGCCATAGGTGCCTTCAACGTGGAGAATATGGAGATGGTCATGGCGGTGCTGGCCGCGGCGGAGGCACAGAATTCACCGGTGATCATGCAGACCACTCCCGGTACCATAAGATATGCAGGGGTGGATTACTACTATGCCAACGTGGCGGCGGCCGCCGCCAGAAGCAGGATTCCGGTGGTCATGCATCTGGATCACGGGGACAGCTTTGAGTGCGCCATGTCTGCCTATCGGGCCGGCTATACATCCATCATGATTGATGGCTCCCGGCTGCCGCTGGAGGAAAATATTGCGCTGACAAGGCGTGTGGCAGAGGCCTGCCATCCGGGCGGCGTATCTGTGGAGGGCGAGCTTGGCAGGGTTGGCGGCAAGGAGGATGACTTGGAGGGCGGGGAGGATAACCCGTATACGGACCCGGCTGAAGCAAAGCGGTTTGTGGAGGAAACCGGCGTGGACTGCCTGGCCATCGGCGTCGGCACGGCACATGGCGTCTACAAGGGTATTCCCAGGGTCAACACGGAGCTGATTGCCATCATTCGGGATCTGGTGCATATTCCGCTGGTGCTGCATGGAACCTCCGGCGTGCCTGACGAGCAGGTGAGGACCGCCGTCAGGAACGGCATCTGCAAGGTGAACTACGCTACGGATTTGCGGATTGCCTTCACGAAGGAGGTCAGGGACTTTCTGAAGGAAAAGCCGGAGGCCTTTGATCCGAAGCTGTATTGCCGCCGGGGAATGGCCGGGGTGCAGAGCTACGTGGAGCAGAAGATAGCCGTCTGCGGCTCCGTCGGCAAGGCATAAGGCGTCGGAGGAAAAAGCTGCGCCGGTGTGCCAATAGCAGGCAACAGAAAAATCCCCTGTCAGGCGAGCGTCCGCAGACAGCTCCCGGGGCAGGGGATTTTTGTAGTGATGCTTATTTATTTTACCGGCGGCAGTACCTCCAGCCAGTAGCCGTCAGGGTCCTTGATAAAGTAAATGCCCATTTTCGGGTTTTCATAGCAGATGCAGCCCATGGCCTCGTGCTTGGCATGAGCAGCCTCGTAATCGTCGGTGCGGAAGGCAAGATGGAACTCGCAGTCACCCAGGTTGTAGGGGCGATCCATGTCCCGTAGCCAGGTCAGCTCCAGCTCAAAGTCAGAGTTTTCGTTGGCCATGTACACGATGATAAAGGAGCCGTCGGCGGCCTCCTTGCGGCGCGTTTCCTTTAGGCCCAGGGCCTCCTCATAAAAGGCCATGGATTTGGCCAGGTCTGCCACGTTATAATTTTCGTGAATCATTTTGAACTGCATATTTTCTACCTCTTTTCATAAATAGATTGTACTGCTTCAAGCATTATTTTATCAAAAAAGGCACGATATGACAATTTTTGTGGTATAACCCGACTTTGCCACGAAATTTACAAAAAACATTTCAAAAAAGCGAAGAAATTCAAAGGTTTTCCTTGCTTTTTTTGTAGTTGTATGATATAATATTTTAGT
>CAMFES010000019.1 GCA_945949525.1 uncultured Veillonellaceae bacterium | reverse complement strand
CGGTATCCCAGCCAGTCTCAACGATTGGCACGAAGGCAATAACGTCAACGCCCTGTGCAATGAAGGAGCGGATGGCCTTAATCTGATTTTCCTGCTTCTGCTGGGCATCAGAGAACTGCAGGTCAATGCCTGCTGCCTTGGCTGCTTCCTTTACTGACTCGGTGTTGGCAGTACGCCATTCAGACTCGGCACCAATCTGGGAAAATCCCATGGTAATCTTCTTGTCCCCATCAGCCTTCTTTTCATCACCGCCGCCGCAGCCTACGGCAAACAGCAGCATCATCATGGAGATAACTAATGCTATTATCTTCTTCATTAAAAAATCTCTCCTTTTCGCTAAGCGTCTTTAACAAACCCCTCTGTAACATTCGCCCTCTTCAGCAGGCGGATAAAATTCTCCTTGCTTCCCTCCTCTTTTGAAAATCCTGCACCTCCGGACACAGAAAACACCCCTGTCAACAACTGCTCCGGCCATGCCGTAAAGAAAAAGATTCTGAAAATACACCATTGTTTCAGTATTTTCGCATCTCGCATCTTCGTTATCTGTATAATACTCTATTTTTAATTGGTTGTCAATATTTTTTGTGTTCGTGCACATTTTATTTCTACAGCATATTTGAGCAAAGCTGTACTATCGTGCACAGTTTTGCTCAAAGCCCTGCTGCCATGATACATCATTTTCAATACAACATCCTGACATCACCTGCCGCCCCAGCCCATTTTTAGTCTGAACAGAGTCCACAAACCAACAAAACTTATCCGTTAATGTTCCAGAAGCCTCGCCCTTTCACGACGATAAACTGAAATTTATTTCAGTTTAAGAAGGATTTAGAGATTTTTTGCAGAAATATTACATATAATCAGGGCAAAGGGCTAATAGGGGGTATGCTCAATGGAAAACAGAAAGACAATGCTGATTGTTGACGATATGGAAATCAACCGCGCTATCCTGACTCAGTTTTTTCAGGATGAATTCAATCTCATCGAGGCAGAAAACGGCAGGGAAGCACTGGACTTCATCAAAAGCCAGCCCATTGACATCATCCTGCTGGACCTGATGATGCCCGTCATGACCGGCATGGAGGTGCTGGACTGGCTGCTGGCCAATCCACGCTATGGTGATATTCCCGTAATCGTCACCACATCTGCCGATGATGTAAACAGCGAGGTCATGGCCATGGAGCGGGGGGCGGCTGATTACCTGACGAAGCCCTACAATCCCTCCATCGTCAGCTGCCGCGTACAGAATGTGCTGGGGCGGCGCGAAAACGAAATAAGCAAGCTGCGGCAGGCAGCACAGGATGAAAAAATCAACGCCATGCAGCAGATTCTGGATATTGACCAGCTGACGGGCCTGCTGACCCAGAAGGCCTTTCTCCAGCAGGCAGCGGACAGGATATCAGGCAATCCGGACACCCGTTACTGCTTTATCTACCTGGATATTGCCAGCTTCAAGCTGATTAACGAGCTGTTCAACATGGAAACCGGGGACACCATCCTCAAGACCGCCGCCTCCTATTTCAACACCATCGTGGGCAGGCGCGGCCTGGCCAGCCATCTCACGGCGGATTCCTTTGCCATCCTGCTGCCGGAGGATATGCTGGACATGGATTTGCTGATTCAGGGGCTGGACGCCATGATGCACTCCCTGACCATCTACCGCACCGTGGCTTTTTTTGCAGGTGTGTACCAGATAGACAACATATATCTGACCACCGGCCAGATGCTGGACAGGGCCCACATGGCCATGACCTCGGTCAAAAATTCCCACGCCAGGCGCTACGCCTTTTATGATGACGAACTGCGCACCAGAATGATGGATGAGCAGATTATCGCCAGGGAAATGGAAACCGCCCTGGGCAACGGGCAGTTTTTTGTAAAATACCAGCCTATCTACAGGATAGATACGGCGGCAAGAACCATGACGCCCATTGCCGCCGAAGCCCTGCTGCGCTGGCAGCACCCTGAGCAGGGCATCATCAGTCCCGCCAGGTTCATACCTGTATTTGAAAAGAACGGCTTTATCAACAGGGTGGACAGATTTGCCTGGGAGCAGGCCTGCCACTTTCTCAGCCGTCAGCGGGACTGGGGGCTGGACATACGGCCCATCTCCATCAATATCTCCCACATGAATTTTTATGACATGTCCTTTGTGGATTATCTGCTGCGGCTGCTGAGAAAATATGATTTGCAGCCATGGATGCTTTGGCTGGAGCTGACTGAAAAATCCTACACCCATGCGCCTGAGCAGCTTGCCAGAATCCTGCGCCGCCTGAACAGCTGCGGTTTCTCCGTGATTTTGGATGATTTTGGCAGCAGCTTCAGCTCCCTGGGCATCCTCCGGGACCTGACCGTGGATATGCTCAAGGTGGATGTACGGCGCCTGTATGCTCACGGCAGGCACGAACGGGTGGATATCATTCTGCAGGCCATCATCGACATGGCCCGGAAGCTGAACATGCAGGTGATTGCCGAGGGTGTGGAAACAGCCACCCAGGCTGAACTGCTTCAGTCCATGAACTGCCAGACCATGCAGGGCTTCCACTACTCACGCCCCCTCAACTCCGATGCCTACATCGAGCTGCTTTCCAGCATGCAGTAAAAGTAATTTCCAGTTTTTCGTAGTGGTTATTTGTTACTTTGAGCATATACGGATAAAATAGCTCGTTATTTCGTAAACTCTGTTCAGACATTAAAAAGGGGTGAGCAGGGGCAATACCTATAGAAAACACGCTCGCGCTCTAGGGATAACAAAACCCTATATCCATGATTATTTTCGGTCTAAATCCTTGTCTGCGTTGTTGTCGTCGGTCGGCATGGAACCACCATGCCTTCCTCCTCCGCCTAGCATACAAGGATTTATCCTCGAAACTAATTCATGTCAATAGGGTTTCATTATCCCTTTGCGCCTCGCGGATGCTAAATTTGTGCGCACCAAGGCGCGTCTAAGTACCTTGCATTGGCACCGCCTTCTCCACCCATTACATTATCTGCTAATAGTTACAATCCTGCAACAGCTCCCTACCTACTTCTCAGAAAGCGCTTATATTTTGCCACAGCAACATAATAATACTTTACGAAAAAACTGAAAAAGGGGGGCGGGAGACTGGCGAAAACTGTAAATGCCAGCACACATGCAAGTGTTTCTGCCTATAACAGCAGGTCATCTTGCATATATGCTGGCACTTACAAGCCTCATCAGTCTTCGGTTCCTCTTATTTCAGTTTGTACAGCGGTTGGCAGTATCAAGCTTCGCCAGCGTCCTGCTCCCACTTTTCAGGCTTTTCGTAATGCCCGATTAGTTGCTATAGTATCATACTGATTGAGTACCGTTTGACTATTATGTTGTATCTGTTCAGACCAAGAAAGGACAGGTGCGGTATGTACCCAAAGAAAACCTTTGTTGTGCCTCGTTACTTCATTCATCAGAGCCAAAGGCGATAGATGAATGTTAGTAACGCGAGGCACAATGAGGAGCGAGAGCGTGTTTTCGATGGGTACTACCGCAACCTGTCCATTTTTTATGTCTGAACAGAGTCCACAGATTAACAAACTATATCCGTATTTCCTCTAAGTAACATTCAAGCACTACGAAAAACTGAAATCCTAAAATTTGAATTTCTGCAGGTTTTCCTGTACCTCCTGTGCCCGACGGGCCAGCGCATCACTGGCAGAAGCAATTTCCTCGGCAGAGGCGGACTGCTGCTGGGTGGCCGCCGAAATGGACTGCATGTTGTCAGACACATGCCGCGCCCCCTTGTCGATTTCACCCATCTGTCCGGTAATCCCTTCAGCCTGGCCTGCCACCTGTGCCACAGATTCGGACATGTGCTTAATCTTGTCAGATACCTGCACCACAAGCACATTGATTTCTTCAAACACATGACGCAGACCCTCTACGGATTCAGCACCCTGTGCCACAGCTTCACGGCCTGAATCCATGGAAGCCACAGCCTTGCCGGTATCCTCCTGAATCCTGCCGATAAGCCCGGCAATCTGCTGAGCGGCCATGCCGGACTGCTCGGCCAGCTTTCTTACCTCTTCTGCCACCACGGCAAAGCCTCTGCCCTGCTCACCGGCACGGGCAGCCTCGATAGCCGCGTTCAGCGCCAGCAGGTTCGTCTGACCGGCCAGATCAGAAATAGTATCCACAATGGCACCAATCTCCTGGGAACGCTCCCCTAGCTTGTCCACCAGGCCGGCAGTAGTGCGAACAGTTTCCTCCACGCTCTGAATCTGGCTGACGGAGGCCCCTACCACGCTGTTGCCGGAGGCCGCCTTTTCCGCCGCCTGTCCGGCATTGGCAGATACCTCCTCAGCCTCCCGGCTGATTCCCTCTACGGATTCTGTAATGGCGGACACCCTGCGGGTTCCCTCCTCCACAGCACCCTGCTGCTGAATCACAACCGAAGCCGCATCCGCCACAGACTGGGCCACAGAGGTTGCCGCATTGGCAGACTCCATTGAGCTGGAATTAAGCTGCTGGGACGCAGCCGCAATCTGCTCCGTGGTGCGGGAAAAACTCTTCAGCAGCTTGCTGACTGCCAGCGTCATGTCATACAGCCCTCGCTGTACATCGCCAAACTCATCGCCACGGGTGGATGGCGCCGTCTTTACCACAAAATTGCCCTGGCTCAGCTTCTCACAAACATGCAGCATAATTCCCAGAGGCTCCCTGATACTGTTGATCAGCTTGTAGCTGAAGCCCAGAAGAATCACCATGCACACCACGGTGGTAATCACCATCAGCATGATGGCGCTCTCACCGTCAGCGGCATTCTGCTGATTCACCTCAAAGGCCGCCTCCCGTGTAGTTTTGCTCAGATTCATCAGGGCGTCCCTGAGCTTCATCGTATCCTGTCTGGCCGCCCTGTTGTACTCGGCAATTCCCGCCTCGGAGCCGCCGGACTTCACTGCCGCCATCACCGCCGGCATGGATTTTTTGAAGCTGTCCCAGTACCCCATCATTTCCTGTACCTGGGCAGAGTTCGCATCGCCCTCTGTCAGCGGAACATACTCCTGCAAAATCTCATCCATGGCGCTGATGTCCTTGGCCTGGCTCTTGGAAAGCTCCTCCAGGCGGGAGGTATCGGCAATCACCTGCATGGAGCGAACCTGTATGGTGCGCATCTTCTCGCAGGCCTGACCCAAAAGCTCCACAGAGCGCATATCCTCTGCATACATTCTCGCCATCTGTTCATTGGCATTTTGAATAGACACAGCTCCTCGTACTCCCACAATTGCCATGCCTACAGCGGCTATAATAACCATAATCAGGATTTTATAGCTTACTTTAATGTTATCCATAAAATCACTACCCCTTTGTTTGAATATGTTTATTTAAAAAGCAAACTACCCCCCCGAAATTATGTTCTGTAGTTTTTCATTCCCACATCTACAGAGTCTTTCCGGAGAGAGGTCTACTTGTTTTCTGCTCCACTGCGTTAATAAATCAATAATATTCTAAAAATTGCCGATGCTTTCAAAAATAGGCGTATGATGTCATCCACATACGCCTATTTTTTTACGAAAGCATATAAAACTATGCCAACACCTTGGACAACCTGATGAACTCAGGATCCAGTGTCTTGGTATTGGTTGCCGCCTCTTCCAGTGGAATCTCTACAACAGTACCGGTATCAAGGCCGTACATGATGCCGCTTTCGCCATTCAAAAGGCCCAGGGTGGCCTTCTCACCCAGCAGGCTGGCATTGATGCGGTCCTGCACGGTAGGGGAGCCGCCCCGCTGAATGTGGCCCAGAACGGTCACGCGGGTATCAATCTCAGTCTTTTCACCTACCTGCTTACCCAGCTCCACAGCAGAAGCTGCACCCTCGGATACAACGATGATGCTGTAGCGCTTGCCAGCCTCATAGGACTCACGGATTTCCGCACACATGCGGTCAAGGTTGAACTTTGCCTCCGGAGCCAGCACGTACTCCGCGCCACCGGCGATACCGGTAGTCATGGCCAGCCAGCCGGAGGTCTTGCCCATTACCTCAATGAGGATGATGCGGCGATGTGCGCAGGCCGTATCACGCAGCTTGTTGATGGCATCCACAACAGTATTGGCCGCTGTATCGGAACCGATGGTGTAGTCAGTGCCCCACACATCGTTCTCAATGGTGCCAGGAATACCTACCACATTCATGCCCAGCTTGGAAAGCTCCCAGGCACCGGCCAGAGAACCTGCGCCGCCAATGACGATCAGACCGTCAATGCCACGCTTCTGAAGATTTTCCAGAGCAATCTTGCGGTTCTCCGGATCCATGAATTCAGGGCAGCGTGCCGTCCCCAGAAAAGTACCACCACGCTGAATCATATCACCTACGCTGCGGGTGCTAAGCTCCTCAATCTGATCCTTCAAAAGTCCCTTGTAGCCGTTGCGCACGCCCCAGATGCGCACACCGTCATGACGGGCGGTGCGGACAACGGCACGGATAGCGGCGTTCATGCCAGGACAGTCATTACCACTGGTAAGAATAGCAATATTTTTCAACATTTATACAACCTCCAAATACTGTGCCTACATTGTACTTTCATGATAAATTATACACTGTTATTATTCAATAGATTTTGTCAAATTCCTGCTAAATTCTAAAAAAATTTGAGAAAAAAGTTTTAGTATCATTTACTTTGGCAAATACCCTGAAGACAGCCATCAGCCCTTCTGCCTGTCCCGCAGCTCCCGTGCCACATCCCGCTTGACGGCACGCTCCTGCAAATCGCGGCGCTTATCATAGTTATGCTTGCCGCTGGCCAGAGCCAGCTCCAGCTTTGCCCTGCCCTTCTTGAAATACACCTTCAGCGGTATCAGGGTAAAGCCCTTTTCCCTGGTCTTGCTGAACAGCTTCACAATCTCAGCCTTGTGCATCAAAAGCTTGCGCGGCCTGATGGCCTCATGGTTGAAGATGTTCCCCTGCTCATAGGGGCTGATGTGCATGTTCTGGATGAATATTTCACCATTTTTGATTTCACCATAGCTGTCCTTGAGATTGGCACGGCCATCCCGCAGGGACTTTACCTCGGTTCCCTGCAGCACAAGACCTGCTTCAAAGGTTTCGTGGATAAAATAGTCGTGACGCGCCTTGCGATTTTCACAGGCAATCTTGACAGCGGCGTTTTTACGTCCCATGTTTGTCTCCTAATGAATGTCATATTGTCAGGGGATCAAAGCTGGCGATAACATCCCCGCCTGACCTTCTTTTCCCCTTGCGCTTGCTGTGCTTATCCTTTTTATTTTTCTTCCGTCCCGTCCGGCTGTCGGCCCTTCTGGCATCCTCACGGCTGGTATCAGCAGCAGCTTTGGACTTTTTTGCCCTTCTGCCTGCCCTGGCACCGCCCTTCGCCTTGCGGTCACTGCCCCTGGCCTTTTCCGTGCCGCGTCCCTCAGCTCCGGCATTTCTGTCTCCGCTGTCCTGCATCTGCAGCGCCCGCAGGTCGCAGTTATCCTTTACCAAAAAATCAAGGGAGCGGGCCTCCAGGTCGGCGCGGGCCAGCAGGATTTCCACCGTATCACCCAGCTGATAGCGACGCTTGTGATGGGTTCCTACCAAAGCATACTGGCTCTCTATGTAGTCATAATAATCGTCCTTCAGGGTGGTCATGTGTACCAGCCCCTCCACGCCGTTATCCAGCTCCACAAAGAAGCCAAAGCTGGTGACGCTGCTGATGACACCATCAAAGGTATCCCCCACAAACTGCTGCATGTATTCTACCTTCTTCAGGTCGGTAGTATCCCGCTCGGCATTGACTGCGATGCGCTCCCGCTGGGAGGCATGATCCGCCCTCTCCGCCAGCTTCTCAATAATCTTTTCCCGCTTTTCCTTGGGAATGGAGCCAGTTTCAAAGGCTTCCCGCAGGAGGCGGTGCACCATCAAATCCGGATAGCGGCGGATTGGCGAGGTGAAGTGGGTATAATACTGGGCCGCCAGTCCGAAATGCCCCAGATTTTCCGCCGCATACCGGGCCTGCTGCATGGAGCGCAGGGCGACGGTGCTGACGATTTTTTCCGCAGGCCCTCCCGCAATTTTTTCCAGGGTGGTCTGCAAATCCTTCGGCCTGATGCTGCCATCCGAAGCCGTCTTCAGATGCAGGCCAAAGGTACCCAAAAGGCCGTTCAGGGCCGTAACCTTGCCCTCCTCCGGCTCCTCATGAACGCGGTAGACGAATGGCTGCTTGCGTCGGCACATATGCTCCGCCACTGTTTCATTGGCGGCCAGCATGCACTGCTCGATAATGGACTCGCCCAGGTTGCCCACCCGCTTTTTCAGCCCCACGGCCTTGCCGTTCTCATCCAGCTTGACCTTGATTTCCGGAATCTCAAAATTGATGGCCCCCCGGCGGTGGCGATACCTGTACATGGCGTTCCTGACCTCCTGCAAATCCCGCAGGAACGGCACAATATCCTCGTTGTCACGGGTAAATTCCTTGTCGTTCTCCACCAGAATCTTGTTGACCAGCGTATAGGTCAGGCGGCGATAGACGTGGATTACCACAGGCAGAATCCTGTAATCCGTCACCTTGCCCTCGGCGCTTATGTTCATCTCACAGGCCATGGACAGCCGGTCTACACCGGCATTCAGGCTGCAGATGCCGTTGGACAGCGCCTTTGGCAGCATGGGTACAACCCTGTCCACCAGATAAACGCTGGTGCCCCTTGCCTCCGCCTCCACGTCAAGGGGCTCATGCTCCCGGACATACCAGCTGACATCGGCAATATAGACCCCCAGAAAGAAGCTGCCGTCAGGCTTTTTCTCTACATACACGCCATCATCCAGATCCTTGGCATCCTCACCGTCAATGGTTACGATTTTCAGATGACGCCTGTCCTCGCGGCCATTTTTGCCGATATGCTCCTGGGCATTGATGGACTGCTCCACGGCATCAGCCGCGGCCTGCACCTCCTCCGGAAAGCTTTCAGACAGGTCATACTGCCGCATGATGGACAGAATATCCACCCCAGGCTCGCCCTTCTGGCCGATGACCTCAACGATGCGGCCCTCCGCCTTCTGCTTGCCGTCCGGCCACCTGGTAACCTCCGCCACCACCTTGGAGCCGGTAACGGCATCCATGGCCTGACCCTCCGGAATGTAGATATCCGCCTTCAGCCTGGTATCGTCAGGAGCCACAAAGCCAAAACGGCGGCTGGCGGAGTAGATGCCCACAATCCTGCTGTTGGCCCGCTCAAGAACCTCCGTAACCCTGCCTTCCCGTGCATGGCCGTCAGCAGCCGCCCCGGCAGGTGCCTGTGCCAGCTGAACCTGCACCATATCGCCGTTCATGGCCGTATGCAGCTCATCCTTGGGGATAAAAATATCCGCCTGATTTTTCTGCATGCCCTCCGGCGTCACAAAGCCAAAGCCACGGCTGTTGATGGCAATCCTGCCCTGTAGCAGCTCATCCGTATATTTCAGGGCGGCATAGCGCATATCCCGCGCCGGCAGAGCCTGCTTTGCCCTTGTCCTGTCCGTCCTTGTCCTGCCTGCCCGGCCCAGATTCCTCTTGCGCGTGCGCACCGCTTTTCTCTGCTGCTTCATAAACCATCACTCCCATCTTGCTAAATGTATCAACATCCTATCCCTCTCAATTTTTCTCCAAAAAACCGGCCACCTTCTGGAAGACCTCGTCCCGCTGACAGTCCAGTGTCAGCAAATGCCCGGACTTGTCCAGCCAGTGCAGCTCCTTTTCCTCACTGCCCACACGCCGATAAATATAGTTGGCACTCCGGTAACGCACCGTATGATCATTGTAGCTCTGCATCACCAGAATAGGTGCCTTGATGCGGGGCAGCTCCTTCTTCACCACATCAATCAGATCCAGCACCTCATGGACGGCCACCAGAGGCATCTCCAGATAGGAGGCATTGCATTCCTCCGGCACGTCTGCCAGCTGGCGGCGCCTTTTCGGCTGAAACCTGCCATTACATTTTTCCCTGGGCGGCAGGCGATACAGCATCTTGTCCTCATGAATAAAAACCGGTGCCGCCAGGGCCGCCACGCTGTGTACAGGCACATTGGCCGCCAGCCGCAGGCTCAAAAGCCCTCCCATGGA
This sequence comes from uncultured Veillonellaceae bacterium, assembly GCA_945949525.1. GTDB lineage: Bacteria > Bacillota > Negativicutes > Selenomonadales > Selenomonadaceae > Anaerovibrio. The sequence goes on along the minus strand of CAMFES010000019.1, from coordinate 15,686 downwards.
CTGCCCCACCACGGAAATCTTCTCACAGCAGCTATCCAAAAGCGCGTAGCCGTCACACACGGAATCATACCAGTCCTCCCGGCTCATGCGCGCCAGATCCTTTGGCGTCGTGCCATGCCCTGCCAGGCGCACCCCCAGAACCGTATAGCCCAAATCATGCAGATGACACCCCAGCAAAAGCATCTCTGCCGGAACGCTGGTAAACCCATGCACCAAAAGTACACCATGACTGCCGCTTCTGTAAAAAAACGGCTCCCCTCCATGCAGAATCATCTTCTCACCTCTTCTACCTTCATTCTATTAAACTTATTCTACCACAAAAAATAAGCGCTCTCAATTTTTATATTGAGAACGCTTAATCCTTGCTTTTATGTACTGCAAAATCAGAAGCTGGTCAGCTTGGCAATAAACAGGGTAAGCACGCCAAACAAAACCGCCAGAACCACTGTAACCCTTGCCAGAAGTGCATCCATGCCGCGGGCGCTGCTGCTGAAGACAGTATCACTGCCGCCGCCCATGCCCATACCGGCAGACTTCGGGGTCTGCATTACCACGGAGCCAATCAGCATCAGGCCGATAATGGCATCCAGAACCATCAAAACCGTAAGCATCTACGGACAACCTCCTACCTCTCAAAAACTTCCACCATCATAACATAAAGCAGAATATTTTTCAAGAAAAGTTAGTCCACAATGGCAATCTGAATCTTGGTGGTGTTGTTGCCCTTGCTCTTGAAGCCAGCCTCACCGGAGGAAATGCCGGAGGTGATAACGGTGGTATCGCCAACCTCTACATAGCCCTCGCGAAGAGCGGCAGCTACCGTAGCACCGGCACTGTCAAGCTCGTCATCCCAGATACGGCCATTGATCAGCTGCACGCCCCAGTACAGGTTCAGCTGGCGGGCAACCTTGGCAGTGCGGGCATAGGCCACAATATCTGCCAGCGGACGATACTTGGACACGGCCTTGGCAGTGTAGCCGGAATGAGTAGGAGTCAGGATTGCCTTGGCACCCAGCTCATAGGAAAGCTGTACGCTGGAATGGGCGATAGCATCAGTGATGTGCTTCTGCTCCTCAACGCCGGTGTGGGCAAAGCGCTTCTCATAATGAATGGTGCTTTCGGTCTTCATGGCAATCTTGCTCATGGTCTGAACAGCCTCCACCGGATAATCGCCGCTGGCGGTCTCGCCGCTGAGCATAATGGCGTCGGTGCCGTCAAATACGGCATTAGCCACGTCAGAAACCTCGGCACGGGTAGGACGAGGATTATTGGTCATGGACTCCAGCATCTGGGTAGCAACAATAACCAGCTTACCAGCCCTGTTGCACTTGCTGATGATTTCCTTCTGCAGGAACGGCACATCCTCCGCAGGAATCTCCACACCCAGATCGCCGCGGGCTACCATGATGCCGTCAGCGGCTTCTATGATGGAATCAATATTCTTGACGCCCTCAAGGTTCTCAATCTTGGCAATAATATCCATGCTGCCCTTGTGCTTCTTGATAAGCTTCCGGATTTCCTTTACATCGCTGGCACGCTGGATAAAGGAAGCAGCCACATAGTCCATATCATTCTCGATACCGAAGATAATATCCTTCTCATCCTGCTCGGAAATAGGCGGCAGGCTTACGGCAACACCAGGAGCAGCCACGCGCTTCTTGGTACTCATAGGGCCGCTGTTCAGAATTTCGGTCACGATATCCTTGCCCTTGATTTCCTTTACGGTCAGGCCTACCAGGCCGTCGGACAGCAGGATGGTGTTGCCCGGCTTTACCTCCTTGTACAGATCCTTGTGGCTGATAGGAGCGTGATGCTCATCGCCAGGAGTATCTGCATAGGTCAGCACAAACTCCTCACCCTTGGTCAGCTGTACCTTGCCGTCCTTAAAAGCACCCAGGCGCATCTCAGGCCCCTTGGTGTCCAGCAGCAGAGCTACAAGGCTGTCAGTGTGGCGGGCCGCATCGCGAACCATCTTGATGCGTCCGGCATGCTCTGCATGGTCGCCATGAGAGAAATTAAAGCGGGCACAGCTCATGCCATTCTTAATCAATTCTTCAACCAAGCCCGGTTTTTCAGTAGCAGGTCCCATTGTACATACGATTTTAGTCTTCTTCAACATAACTATATACTCTCCTTTCGCGCTGACGCGCTCCACGTGACTCATGCCGCAGCTCCCTAAATACAAACAATTACATTACCTAACCCACTATTACTGCGACACCTGTCACCACTCATACATGATTCATTTACCATCTGTTGTATTATTTATATCACCATAAACTGTATATATGGCTCTTTTCTCATTCCATGCGTATTATATATGATAAAAATAAACTTGTAAAGGAAATACAGCCATTAGGCGCAAATACTTTACATTTCCGCCAATCTACTATCTATTGTACCACAATAAGATTTTTCCTTCAATTTCCATCATATTTATTTTTCATTGCAGGAATTTTTCTTCTTTTGACGAATTATTACCTGTAGAAGATAGGACAAATATTGAACAAGATTTTTTACAGAAAGGATGATTATATATGTTTGTTGCCAGCCGCATGACCAAAAATCCGATTACCGTGGAGCCATCCACCCCTGTCAATGAAGCCGCCAAGCTAATGAAGCGCAGAAATATCCGCCGACTGCCCGTGGTGGAAAACGGCAGCCTGGTAGGCATCATCAGCGACCGTGACATCATGAGGGTCGCTCCATCCCCGGCCACCACCCTGTCCAAATTTGAAATCATGAGCCTCCTGGACAAGATTACCGTTTCGGAAATCATGGCCAAGGATGTGGTTTCCCTGCCTGACACGGCCACCATCGAGGAGGCCGCCCTGGTGATGTACAACGAAAAGCTCAGCGGCCTGCCGGTGGTCAGCAGCATGGGTGCCGTGGTGGGCATCATCACGGAAACCGATGTATTCAAGACCTTCGTGGATGTGATGGGACTGGCAGACGGCAAGACCCGCATCACCCTGGATGTAGTGGACAAAATCGGCGTGGTAAAGGAGCTGGCCGGCATCATCGCTGACGCGGGCTTCAACATCGACAGCATGGTGACCTGCAAGCAGGCAGCCATGGCAGGCCACTTTGAAATCGTCATCCGGGTGGATGCTGACAACGTGGAGGAAATCACTGCCAAGATTGAGGAAAAGGGATATAATGTTGTCCATGTGGCCAAAATCGGCTAAATTTGCACTAAAAAATAAATAATGCCACGAATAATGAAAAAAGAGCCGCGAGAGAGACATTTCCAAATATAATGCTCCCATCATGGCTCTTTTATTGTACCCCTGAAAACTATATTCTATCGGGAAAACTCACTTGCTATATCCAATATAGTAAATTTTTTCTGATTTAACAGTTTATTCATATTGCTTGCCACTATAAAAGACTCGGCCTGATATATCTCATTGTCATCTTTAGTCAAAAACAACATAATGACTTTCTGCAAATCATGGTATTCTTCGTAAAGAACGTATCCCGATTTTATTTGCGAGTACCCCCTCTGCTCAAACTGGACCAGTTTCTGATTGCCGAAAACACCACCTATATGGGCGACCAGTCCGTCTATTCTATGAAACCATGCCACTCTGTCTGCAATTTCATTATAGAAGCTGCTCCCAGCAATTTTGTGCAATACAATATCATTGTTTAATGTTCTTTTTAACGCCATTTCCTTTTCCTGACGAGAAGCGCGCTTGCCAAACCCCTGCATATCACTTAGATAATGATAGCCAATCAGATGATAAAAGTTTACAGGCTTAAAAATAAAACTGAAAGTAATTTTTTTATTTTTGGCACCAGCAGATATAGTAAATTTTTTGTGCAGCAACAAATTATAGGAAACTGCACCAGCCTGCAATAAATCCATCTTTTCTCTCCACAAAAAAAGCCCAGGAAGCCTGGGCTGTATTTACGATGCGTGTATTTCGCTTCGGAACTTCCTAGCCGCCTTATGGATCAACACGCCTACCTGACAAGGCTATAGGCTCCTGCACTCTGCGGCAAAGCACAACAACCAGCCACAAGGCAGGCACCTGTCCTGCCTCATCTTTACTAAATTATACTACAAAAAGCAAATCTGCGCAACGATATAAAATAAAATCAATCAGCCGCCCAGATATGCCTTCCTGACATCCTCGCTGGCGGCCAGCTCCCTGGCATCGCCGCTGAGGGTGATGCGGCCTGTCTCCAGCACATAGGCGCGATGGGCGATGGACAGCGCCATGTTGGCATTCTGCTCTACCAGGAGCACCGTGGTGCCGGCCTTGTTGATATCCTGAATGATGGCAAAAATCTCCCTGATGAGGAGCGGAGCCAGTCCCATGGAAGGCTCATCCAGAAGCAGCAGCCGCGGACGGCTCATAAGGGCACGCCCCATGGCCAGCATCTGCTGCTCGCCGCCGGACAGAGTGCCTGCCAGCTGGCTGATGCGCTCCTTCAGGCGCGGGAAGCGGTTGAATACCATTTCCATATCGTCCTTGACGCCATCCTTATCCTTGCGGGTAAAGGCTCCCAGTTCAAGGTTTTCCAGCACGGTCATCTCCGCGAAAATCCGTCGTCCCTCCGGCACCTGGGAAATGCCGCACTTCACGATTTCATGGGCAGGCATACCGGCAATATCCTTGCCCTCGAACTGAATGCTGCCCCCTTTAGGCTTCAAAAGCCCGGAAATAGTGCGCAGGATAGTGGACTTTCCGGCGCCATTGGCGCCTATCAGGGTAACGATTTCCCCCTCGTTGACCTCCAGGGAAGCGCCCTTTATGGCGTGAATTGCACCATAAAAGACATTGATGTCATTAATCTTTAACATAGTTCCCATTTTTCCATCAAGCCTCCCCGCCTAAGTATGCCCTGATAACCTCTGGATTGCTCTGAATTTCCTGCGGCGTACCGGTGGCGATAATCATGCCATACTCCAGCACGTAAATCCGCTCGCAGATACCCATAACCAGGCTCATGTCATGCTCAATCAACAGCACCGTCAGGCCAAATTCCTTACGAATCCAGCTGATCATCTCCATCAGCTCCTTGGTTTCCTGCGGATTCATACCGGCAGCCGGCTCATCAAGAAGCAGCAGCTTCGGCTTGGCCGCCAAAGCACGGGCAATCTCCAGCCTGCGCTGTGCGCCATAGGGCAGGTTCTTGGCCTGCTCATCAGCCTTGCCATCCAGCTTGAAGATTTTCAAAAGCTTCAAGCTCTCCTCCTCAATCTGCTTTTCCTCCCCAAAGTACCTGCCCACGCGGAAAACAGACTCCGCCAGGCCGTACTTCACATGGGAATGAAAGGCAATCTTTACGTTGTCCAGCACGCTCAGCTCGGAAAACAGACGGATATTCTGAAAGGTACGGGCCACGCCCCGCTGAGTAATCTCATAAGGCTTCCTGCCCACAATGCTCTTGCCAGCAAACTCAATACTGCCGGTAGTAGGCTGGTACACACCGGTAATCAGGTTGAATGCCGTAGTCTTTCCTGCGCCATTAGGGCCAATCAGCCCCACCAGCTCACCCTTGTTAATATAAAAATCAAAATCAGAAACAGCCTTCAAGCCACCAAACACGATGGAGACATTTTCAGCCTTCAGCAAAGCCTCGCTCATGATTCACGCCCCCTTTTGAAAATCCGGCGGAAGATACCCATGCTGGTAACCTCCATGTAGCCAAACAGTCCCTGAGGACGATAGAACATCAGCAAAATCAGCGCCAGGGCATAAATAATCATGCGGAACTCAGGCCATGCCGCCAGAGCCGCCGAAAGGAAGGTCACCACGAAGGCACCGGCAATAGAGCCGGTAATGGAGCCCAGGCCGCCCATAACCACCATAATCAGGTAGTTGAAGGATGCCAGGAAGGTAAAGGAGCCTGGATTGATAATATAGAAATTGTGGGCAAAGAGTCCCCCTGCCACACCGGCAAAGGCCGCACCGATGGTAAAGGCCATCACCTTGTACTTGGTGGTATTAATGCCCATAGCCTCCGCCGCAATCTCATTCTCGCGAATGGCAATGCAGGCACGACCGTGGGAGGAATTAACAAAATTCTTGATAAAAAACAGGGTAAAGAGCATAACCATAAACACCCAGGCAAAATTGGTGTGGTGGATGATGCCCTTGAAGCCTGCGGCGCCCCCCACATAATCCATGTTCATTATCACGATGCGGATAATCTCACCAAGGCCCAGGGTGGCAATGGCCAGATAGTCGCCCCTGAGACGCAGGGTAGGCAAACCAATCAGAAAGCCCAGAATACCAGCCAGCACGGCACCGGCCAGCAGAGCTGCAATAAACGGCAGATGGAAGTAAGAGGTCATCACCACGCCGGTGTAGGCCCCTACCGCCATAAAGCCAGCATGTCCCAGGGAAAACTGTCCCGTATAACCGTTAATCAGGTTCAGGCTGGCGGCCATAATCACGTTGATGCCGATAACAATCAAATTCAGTTCCCAGAAGGAGCTGAGGACACGGGTACTAATCAGAGCCTGCAATACTGCAAACAGCACCAGTGACAGGCCCAGCATAATCAAATCATTTTTACGCATTAAGTTCATATCCTGTCACCTACACTTTCTCACGGGTATTCTTGCCGAACAAACCTGATGGCTTGAACAGCAGCACAAGAATCAAAATCGCAAAAGCCGCCGCATCGCGGAAGGTGGAGGAAATAAATCCGGACACCAGCGCCTCAATTACACCTAAGATAATACCGCCTGCCACAGCCCCCGGCAGGATGCCGATGCCGCCCAGCACCGCCGCTACAAAGGCCTTCAGGCCCGGCATGATACCCATCAGCGGGTCAATGGAGTTATAATACACGCCTACCAGCACACCAGCGGCGGCCGCCAGGGCAGAGCCGATGCAGAAGGTAAAGGAAATTACCCTGTCCGCATTGATGCCCATGAGCTGTGCCGTTTCCACATCAAAGGAAGCAGCCCGCATGGCCTTGCCCAGCTTGGTCTTCTGGACAATGTAAGTCAGCACCAGCATCAGCACCAGAGTAATGCCCATAATCAGCATCTGCTGTCCGTTAATGATAAAAGGCCCTACGTTGAAGGCGATGCTTGGCATAACCTCCGGGAAGGTTCTCGGGGTCGGGGTAACAAAATACATGGTGGCGTACTCCAAAAAGAAGGACACGCCGATGGCGGTAATCAGCACCGAGATGCGTGGCGCATGGCGCAGGGGCTTGTATGCCAGCCGCTCCACCAGCATGCCCAAAAGGCCTGTTACCACCATGGAAATCAAAAGCGCCGGCACAATGGACAGCCCGGCCCTGGTCACGGCAAAAAAGCCAATATAGGCGCCAACCATATAAATATCGCCGTGGGCGAAGTTTATCAGCTTGATAATGCCATAAATCATAGTATAGCCCAACGCAATCAGTGCATAAATGCTGCCCAGTGAAACACCATTTATCAGCTGTTGGACAAACTGATGAGAAAATTCCATAAAAATTCCTCCGCAAAACTTAATTAAGCGAATCAATCTAATTAAGCAAATTAATTTTAAAAATATAAAGTAAATAATATCCCAAAAACTGAGAAAAGAGGCCACAGGAAGTGCTTGCGCCGCACTAAACGTGACCTCTCAACTGTCAAAAATCAATCAGCCGCAAAGCCGATTCTGCCGCAAGTTATTTGCTGCAAATTATTTGCTTGGAGCAATCCTGCCCTTGAACACATACTTGCCGTCAACATTCTGGATGATGATGGCATCCTTAATAGGGTTGTGGGTTGCAGGGTCCATGGTAATCTTGGCGGTAGCAACCTGCAGATCCTTGGTCTCCTCAAGAGCCTTGCGGATAGCCTCAGGATCATCGCTGCCTGCACGCTTCAGGGCGTCTACCAGCAGCTTGCCGGCATCATAGCCCAGAGCCGCGAATACGTTAGGTGCATGGCCATACTCCTTGTTGAAGGCATCAATAAAGCTCTTGGCACCCGGATCCTCTGCGAAGTAATGAGTGGAGAAGTAGGTGTTGTTCAGAGCGGCAGCACCGGCAATATCTGCAACCTTCGGGTCATCCCAGCCGTCAGTACCCAGCATAGTGGCAGTAATGCCAATCTCGCGGGCCTGCTTTACGATCTTGCCCACTTCCTCATAATAAGCAGGAACGAAAATTACATCTGCATTGGCACTCTTAATCTTGGTGAGGGCAGCCTTGAAGTCCTGATCCTTTGCCAGGAATGCCTCCTCCATAACTACCTTGCCACCGGCAGCCTCAAAGGTCTCCTTGAACACCTTGCCCAGGCTCTTGGAGTAGTCGGAGCTGGAATCGATGTACAGAACTGCGGTCTTTGCCTTCAGATCCTGAGTAGCAAACTGAGCCATTACGGTACCCTGCTGCGGGTCGATGAAGCAGCTGCGGAAAATGAAAGGCTTAACCTGACCGTTCTCAACGGTTACATCAGGGTTGGTTGCCGCAAAGCCGATAACAGGCACCTTGTTGTCAGTAGCTACCTGGGACTCTGCAATAACGTTGGCAGTTACGGCAGGGCCTACGATAACCTTTACCTGGTCATCAGAAATCAGCTTGGTTGCCGCATTTACAGCCTCGGCAGCCTCGGACTTGGTATCAGCCTCCACCAGAGTAATCTGCTTGCCGTTGATGCCACCAGCCTCATTGGCCTCCTTGATGGCCAGCTTCAGGCCCTCAAGACCAGCCTTGCCGTAGTTGGCCTGGTTGCCGGTCATCTCGATGTTGGCACCAACCTTGATGGTGTCACTAGAGCCTGCATCACTGCCACAGCCGGCAAACACGCTGCCCAGCATGGCAACACCCAAAACAGCACTTGCCAGACGAAGCTTTTTGCTAAAAAACATATTCATTCCTCCTATTATTAGTCATTTTCAGTGGAAAAGTATACTTTTTCATGTTTTTATGAATTTCAGATACTTTTCAGCCGCTGTACGCTAATGAAACTATTATAGTTTACATGTTTACAACTGTCAACACATTCTTGTGTGTATTCAATGTACACCTATGTGCCAATAACCTATCTATATCTGACCAAACACTCAGCAGCTGCCAATCAACACATTTTTCCCTTCAAAGGCAAAGCCATATTTCCTGATGCGAGCGGGAGCAATCCCCTTCGCTTCCAAGGCGGCAGCATACTGCTTTTCCTCAATCTGCTGCAGGGCGGACTGAACTGTTTCCTCCAGGGATTTTTCACGACGCGAATTAAATACTTTAAACTCAATAATAACCGCATTGTCTGCCTTATTTTTCGGTTCCAGCATAACATCATACCTGCCATAGCCGCTTTCACGATTGGAGGTAATCACATACCTTTCCTTTAAATCCACCATCATCCCCAGCACAAAACCGTGATAAAACTTCTCAGTCCCTTGCCGCCTGGAGCTACCTCCGGTATCAAAGCTACTAAAGATACTTAAAGCAACGCCATTAATGTAATCTTCCATAGCATCAATATCATCCTCCAACATCGCTCTGATAAAACCATTATAGTCACCTTCGCTATGCCTGAACCATCTGCTCACCAGGCTTTCAAACATAATCCTTGTTTCCCTGTTGGTAATCCGCAGTCTGCAAAGAAAATGCCCTTCCTCAAGCAGCTTTATCTTTTCTCCTGTTAGATAGCCACTGGCCAAAAACAACGACCAGACAGAGGATATACTATCATTTAAATCCGCAAAAACAACCTGGTCCTCTATCTCCGCCTCAAGGCTGTTCCCCTGCAGCAGTACCTCAAACTGCTTTTTCAGCTCCGCCGAGCCGGACTGCAGCAGCTGGCTTACCAGTCCATTGCCGCTGCTGTTTGCCCAATAGCATTCCAGCCTGCCCTTCCTGTCCAGATAATTGATAATTGACCATGGATTATATATGTCATGGTGACTGCCAATGGTGAAACCGTCATACCACTGCTTCACGATAGCCTTGTCCGCCAGCCCGTATTCGTCCATAGCGGCAAACACTTCCTGCTCCGTAAAGCCAAAGGCATCAGCATAATCATCGGACTGCACGGTGATAATCACCAGATGATTTAAATCCGAAAAAATTGATTCCTTGGCTACCCTGGTAATGCCTGTCATCAGGGCACGTTCCAGATTTTCGTTGGTCTTGAAGGTGGCATTGAAAAACTGCCGCATAAAGCCTGACAGCTCCGCCCAATATCCCCCTGCAAAGGCCTCATGCATAGGCGTATCATACTCGTCCAGCAAGATAATGACCTTCTTGCCATAATACTGCCGCAGCCATTTGGATAATTTGTGCAGGGCAACTGCAATATTCCCCTCCTCCCAGCGAATTTTCCGATAAAACTCCCTATCTGAATCATCCATGAAATCCACATCATCCTTGATGAGAAAATCATAATCCTTGAAAATATCCGCAATAAGCATCCTCATGCTCTGCATCATATCTGCATAATTATCAGCTTTCTGTCCGGCGAAACTAACAAATATCACAGGATATGTGCCCTGCAGCCTGCGCATCTCCTCATCCTGCCATACCTTCAGACCGCCAAACAGCTCAGTACCCCTGCCCTGGTACTCCACAGAAAAAAATGCCCTCATCATGCTCATATTCAGTGTCTTGCCAAAACGCCGCGGCCGCATGACAGCCGTAGTATTGTCCGCACCACGCCACCAATCAGCAATAAAGCCGCTTTTGTCTATATAAAAATAATCGTTTTCCCGAATCTTGACAAAATCCTGCTCACCAACAGCTATTGCCCTTGTCATTAGCGTCACCCGCCTTCCTGCTCACTGCCCATTTACTGTCTAATCACTTATCAGGCATACCTTCTTGCCACAAAAAGCAATGCCGTATTTCCATGACATCACTAACGCCTCGATAACCGGTCATATAACGAACAATCTCTACACGAAACAGATTATAAATTTCTTTATTGGGTATTTTCAAGGCAACCTTCTCACCAAATGAATCCGGCTCTATGGAAACCGCCTTCAAGTATCCTGTTGTCAGCAACAATGTGTAAAAATCATCTGCATTACTGCCTATAGCCTCATATATAATACTTTCATGGACATTCTTAGATACAACATTGCCCTGCATGAGCTGATTTAACTCCCCCTCAACTTTTCTGCCAACACGCTGCATCATTTTCCTGATAATACCATTGGCAGATGTATTTACCCAATAAGCCGCCGGACGACAGTTCTCCTGAAAATACTGAATCACAGACCAGGGATTGTATATTTCCTGACCGCCAAAATTGTAGCCATCGTACCATTCCTGAATTTCCGCCAATTTATCATGCCGACCTAAAGCATCGGCAAGCTTCGCGACCTCCTCATGAGTAAAACCAAAAACATCGCTATATGCCTCTGAAAGCACGGTGCAGACACGCAGATTGTTCAGCCCGCTGAAAATGCTCTCCTTGGCCACTCTGAGAACTCCTGTAAGAACAGCGAATTCCAAAGCCTCGTTAGTCTTCAGCACTTCGCTATAAAACTGCCGCATAAACATCATCATCGCATCATAATAGCCATCTTCCCAGGCTGCCTGTATAGGCGCATCATACTCATCAATGAGAACAATGGGTTTTATGCCATAATGCTTGTAGAGATACATCGTCAAGCATTTCAGGCTCTTCCCCCATTTTTCAAGGCCATACATTTCCTCTTTATCAATATCGCATATAGATTTAAAATACATCTTCTCCCGTTCTGCCAGAGCAACAGAATCAGACAAAAAACTATATTCAAAATATAAATCAGATATTTTATCACACACACTGCGTAAAGCCGCCTGATAATCGCCTCTCGTTATATCCTTCAGGGAAATAAATATAACCGGGTATTTTCCCTGACGCCCCATATATTTTTTTCCTGACCTGGAAATTGACAGTTCATCAAAAAGCCTGCTATCGGCAGAGTTCACATCAAAAAATTCTTTCAGCATGCTCAGGGTCAAGGTCTTGCCAAAACGCCGCGGCCGGGTGAGCAAGGTGACCTTTGCCCTGGTATCCAGTAAATCCTTTATGAAATATGTCTTATCGACAAAATAATATTCATCCTCAATCAATTCCCTGAAATTATCTATTCCCAGCGGTAAGCGACGCACAGCAGGCACCTCCCCAAAACGAAATAACCTCTCAATCTCCATATCTTGCAAAACACTCAGCAGCTGCCAATCAACACATTTTTCCCTTCAAAGGCAAAGCCATACTTCCTGATGCGAGCGGCATCAATCCCCTTCGCCTCCAAAGCAGCAGCATACTGCTTTTCCTCAATCTGCTGCAGGGCGGACTGAACTGTTTCCTCCAGGGATTTTTCACGACGGGGACTAAACGATTTAAACTCAATAATAACAGCATCATCTACCTTATTTTTCGGTTCCAGCATAACATCATACCTGCCATATCCGCTTTCACGATTGGAGGTAATCACATACCTGTCCTTTAAATCCACCATCAGCCCCAGCACAAAGCCGTGATAAAACTTCTCAGGCTCTTGCCGCCTGGTGCTGCCTCCTGTATCAAAGCTACTGAAGATACGCAAAGCAACACCATTAATATAATCCTCCATGGCATCAATATCGTTATCCAACATCGCTCTGATAAAACCATTATAGTCACTTTCACTATGCCTGAACCATCTTCTCACCAATCCTTCAAACATAATCCTGGTTTCCCTGTTGGTAATCCGCAGCCTGCAAAGAAAATGCCCTTCATCAAGCAGCTTTATCTTCTCTCCGGTGAGATAGCCACTGGCCAAAAACAACGACCAGACAGAGGATATACTGTCATTTAAATCCGCAAAAACTACCTGATCCTCTATCTCCGCCTCAAGGTTGTTCCCCTGCAGCAGCATCTCAAACTGCTTTTTCAGCTCCGCCGAGCCGGACTGCAACAGCTGGCTTACCAAGCCGTTGCCACTGCTGTTTGCCCAATAGCATTCCAGTCTGCCCTTCCTGTCTAAATAATTGATGATTGACCATGGATTATATATGTCATGGTGACTGCCAATAGTGAAGCCGTCATACCACTGCTTCACGATAGCCTTGTCCGCCAGCCCATATTCGTCCATAGCGGCAAACACTTCCTGCTCCGTAAAACCAAAGGCATCAGCATAATCATCGGACTGCACGGTGACAATCACCAGATGATTTAAATCCGAAAAAATTGATTCCTTAGCTACCCTGGTAATGCCTGTCATCAGGGCACGTTCCAGATTTTCGTTGGTCTTGAAGGTGGCATTGAAAAACTGCCGCATAAAGCCTGACAGCTCCGCCCAATATCCCCCTGCAAAGGCCTCATGCATGGGCGTATCGTACTCGTCCAGCAGGATAATAACCTTCTTTCCATAATACTGCCGCAGACATAAGCACAGCAAATTTATCACGCCTGCTGCAGTAACATTATCCATCCCCTCCAGGATGCGACGCAAAGCCTGGCGATTGTAATCCGAAACCCTGTCACTATCCAGCAAAAAATCAAATTTAGCTACTAGCTCGGTAAAAATTCTTTTAATCCACTGCATTGTATCTGCATAATTATCAGCCTTTACCACGGCAAAGCTAATAAATATCACAGGATATGTACCCTGCAATCCGCGCATAGCCTCATCCTGCCATACCTTCAGCCCGCCAAACAGCTCAGCGCCCCTGCCCTGGTACTCCACAGAAAAAAATGCCCGCATCATGCTCATATTCAAAGTCTTGCCAAAACGCCGCGGCCGCATGACAGCCGTGGTATTGTCCGCACCACGCCACCAATCAGTGATAAAGCCTGTTTTATCAATATAAAAGTAATCGTTTTCCCGAATCTTGACAAAATCCTGCTCACCAACAGCTATCGCCCTTGCCATTAGCGTCACCCGCCTTCCTGTCAGCCAGATATTCCACACAAATCCATTATATCACAAAACGCACATTCATATAGAATGTGCGTCCAAAAATCTGAAAAGCATAAAAAATTAATAGTGGCGGCAACACCAGTCACTGCAGCAGGCTCAGCACCCCATTGGGATTCTGATTAGCCTGAGCCAGCATGGACTGGGAGGCCTGCTGTAATATGTTATACTTAGTGTATTCCATCATTGTTTTTGCCATGTCCGCATCCCTGATAACAGACTCAGCCGCCGTAGTATTTTCATTGCCGATTACCAGATTGGCCTCTGTTTCCTGCAAACGTGCCTGATAAGCACCAATACGGGTATTTTCATCAAGGGCATGCCGAATAGCGGTATCTATCTTGCCAATAGCATTGACAGCCTTATGCCGGGTAGTCATCTGCAAATCAGCAATTCCCAGCTTCTTCGTATGCATATCATTAATGAAAAACCGCGTATTGTCAGAAGCCTGCTGGCCGGACTGAATGACCAGCCCGGTAGACTGATACGCACCACTGCCTGCTGTATCATCACCCTCCAACGGCATAACCTCTGATACGATTGACCCCTTATCATAAAGCAGCCAATCATAATTGGTCGTTGTGCCATAATTCGCATCATAATTATTGCCAACCTCGCGAATGAGATAACAGGAACCATCGGCAGCATCATAGGACAGGCGCATATTGTGAGTCCATCCCCAAGGATAGCCCAGATACGCCTCCCCTGCCACGTTCTGGGTATAACCGGAACCATTATTATTATTGGCCGCAGTTACGCCATCATAAAAGGCCTTGGCCAGCCCCCGGGCATCATTCACGTCCTTGATACCGATAACATATTGATAGGAATTCAGGGCATCAGTGCCGTGCGCCCAAACCTCCGCAAATTCCACCGAAGACTCGCCAACGGATTTCGTGGCATCAAAAATAATGTTCACAAAAGACTCACACGCCGTACAGCCGATGGCAAAGCCCTGACCGTCAAAGCTCTGGGGATAAGACACACCTCCACCTGCCACTGTTGCCGCAGAAAAATCCACCTTCAATTTGCCGTCAGCCTTGGCATCCCTGGCAGTATCGGTAGCGGTGAAGCTATGCGTGGCTCTCAGCTCCTTCCAGGTAGACGAATCCGGTGGATCATAGTAGCCAAAGGTATTACCGCCACCAGCCGTCATGGTAGAGCCCACAATAGAAAAAGCGCCTAACAGATTTGTCACTGTGTTCTGACGAATTTTGCTGTCGGTACCATCCGCCACAATAACAGACTGGGCATGAGGACTGATTTGTTTGTAGTCACCATTCAGTAAATATTTGCCATTATAGTTAGTCTGCGCGGCGATATCATCAATCTGATTCAGCCGCTGATCCACTTCCTTCTGGATAATCGCCCTGTCGCTATCCGTATTGGTATCATTAGCGGCATTAATCGCCTTTTCCTTGAGATAACGCAGATTTTCAACAATCTCCTGAATTCCGCCCTCCGCAACGGCCAGCATGCTGCGGCCTGTCTGCACATTTTCGATATTCTGTGACAACGCCCGTATCTGCACACGCATTTTTTCCGATATGCTGTAGCCTGATGCATCATCCCCGGCTGAATTTATCTTCATGCCTGATGCAGCCCTTTTCGCCGCCTTGCCCAGCTTATTTCCATTACGGTTAAGCTCATTCAGGGCAAACACCGCCCCCATGTTATTGTTTATTTTCATCGCAAGCCCTCCCCTGCAGGGTTTATAAAATGACAAATTTCCGAACTTCTCAAAAATATTTTCCATTATATTCTAGCAGAAAACCAGTTGATTGGGAAATATTTGGGACGGTTGATTGTATAATGAACTTGAACAGTTAATCAAAAAAATAAAAATCCATA
>CAMFES010000018.1 GCA_945949525.1 uncultured Veillonellaceae bacterium | reverse complement strand
CAAAGGTCAGCACCTGGTCATCAGGCAGGGGATTTTCCCCCTGCTTCACATGATACCTGCCGTCCTCACCCAGCCCCGGATGGTGGCTCCTGCCCTTGTGTGCCCTTGGCTTTTCCGCCTGCTCCTGCTCCGGCTCTATCTTCTCAATGCGGATTTTCTTTGCATCATCCACCCGCAGGGTCAGCTCATAATCATGAATCCGAAACTCTATCGGATCCCCCAGTGGCGCGAATTTCACCAGCGTAATCCTGGAGCCCGGCACCACGCCCATATCAAGAAAATGCTGGCGGAGGGCTCCTTCGCCCCCAACGGCCAAAATCCTCCCCCGTTCCCCAGCCTTCAATTCATCTAAAAACATATTATCACCCTGAAACATTCTTGCATTTATTTGTATAACCATTATACCATGCCTGACAAGACCGACAGGGTTAAATCTTGCAAAATTTCCCTATCTCGTATATAATAAAAGCAAGAGGCATACCGATAGACGGCAGCCCCAAGACTATAGGTTATTTCAAAGAAACCGCCTACGCCTGCAAGCATTTAGGCGGTTTTCTTATGCTTTGATGGCTACAATACAAATCGTCACCAGAAAGACCAGTGACAAAAAATCGTACAGAGTCATAAGCAACGCCCCCTTTCAGGGGCAGGATTTGCCGCCTACCGTATAGGTATACCTCTTGCTAGAGAGTATTATACTAAAAACTATATAGATTATCAATACCATCAAGAAGCTATCCGGGGCTATGAGCTATGCCTTAGATAGCTTCTATTTCGTATGGGAGAACTTCACTAAGAAGGTTGTTTTCCTTTAATGCCGCCTCAATCTCGTCAAGAATTTCCTCGCTGTCAGCAGACACATTGTGAAAATGATATCCTGATGTCACATTCAGTAAAGGCGTGGACTTGCCGGTGCGCAGATTTTCCATGAAGTGCTGCACATCCCTGCGGTTCTTGATATTGAGAGGTGCGGAAATCTTGCCGTAGACGCGATGATTGACCATCACATCCAGCACGCAGCCACCCAAATCCACAATCAGGGTAAGCTCCTCCTCCGTCCGCTCCGTAGTATGGAAGGTCTTGAACCGCCGCACTGCGTGCTTGGGCTGGTCGAGAATATAGCCTCTGGCCGTGGCCAGGATAGGCTTCCCCTCGGTGCGCAGCAGGGCAATATCCTGCACCACCACCTGACGGCTGACGCCGGTGGCCTTCCCCAACGCCCCGCCGGAAAGCGGAGCAGAGGCCTCGCGCATCATCTCCAATATTTTCTTTCTACGTTCTGCTCCGCTCATCATAGCTTATTCCTCCAATGCTTTCAGATGCTTCAGGCTGATGTCCAGAATCGGTGCCGAATGGGTCAGGGCACCGCTGGACACATAATCCACGCCAATAGCGGTAATCTTCTCGATATTTTCCTTGGTAATATTGCCGGAACACTCCGTCCTGGCCCGGCCATCAATCAGCTGCACGGCCTCCGCCATCAGCTCAGGGGTCATGTTGTCCAGCATGATGATATCCGCCCCTGCCTCCAGTGCCTCCTGCACCTGCTCCAGGTTCTCGGTTTCCACCTCGATTTTGCGGACAAACGGGGCATAAGCCTTGGCAGCCAGCACCGCCGCCTTCACGCCACCGGCAGCATCAATGTGATTGTCCTTCAAAAGAACCCCGTCAGATAAATTATAGCGATGATTTGCCCCGCCGCCAACTGTTACAGCATATTTTTCAAAAATTCTCATGCAAGGGGTGGTTTTTCTGGTGTCCAGCAGGGTAGTTTTCGTGCCCTCCAAAAGCTTTGCCACCTTGCTGGTATAGGTGGCGATGCCGCTCATGCGCTGCAGGTAGTTCAGTGCCGTGCGCTCGCCGGACAGCAGCACGCGGATATCCCCTACAACAGTTGCCATGTGCTGTCCCTTGGTAACCCTGTCACCGTCCTTCACATCAAAATAGACTTCGGTATCCGGGTCCAGCAGCTTAAATACCCGCTCAAAAACCCGCAGGCCGGCAATCACGCCATCCTCCTTGCAAATCAGCTCCACCTGCCCCTTTTTGTACTCCGGCATCACGGCATTGGTAGTCACATCCTCGCTGTTTATATCCTCTTCCAGCGCCATGCGGACGAATTTATCAGCTGCCAACAGCATTGTTATATCGTTCATTTTTTGTCCTTTCTTTCCTTAGAGAAAACCGATTTATGCACATATTGTTTACATCACTTGCATCAAGCGATATGGCAGTACCCACGAAAACCCGCTCTCGCTCGTGGGATAACGTAACCCTATTGACATGAATTAGTTTCGAGGATAAATACTTGTATGCTAGGCGGAGGAGGAAGGCATGGTGATTCCATGCCGACTGACGACAACAACGCAGACAAGTATTTAGACCGAAAATAATCATGGATATAGGATTATGTTATCCCGTGTGCCTCGCGTTACTAACATTCATCTATCGCCTACGGCTCTGATGAATGAAGTAACGAGGCGCAACAAAGGTTTTCTAAGGGTACATGCCATATCACCTTTCGCAGTTATCGCTAACAGCCGACACTATCACTGGATATTTTTTCTGCTGCTCTCTGGGCAAAAACCAGGCTCTCTAACAGGCTGTTGCTGGCAAGGCGGTTCCTGCCATGCACGCCGTTGCAGCTGGTTTCCCCTACCGCATAAAGATGTTCCATGGTGGTGCAGGAATCAGAATCCACATGGATGCCCCCCATAAAGTAATGCTGGGCCGGTACTACCGGAATGGGTTCTCTGGTAATATCATAGCCTTCCTCCAGGCAGGTGCGGTAGATATTGGGAAAATGCTCCAGAATAACATCCTGCGGCACATTTTCAAAGGAAAGCCACACGTGGCGGCTGCCCTCCTTGTCCATCTCCGCCTGAATCGCCTTGGACACCACATCCCGCGGCTGCAGCTCGTCCGTAAAGCGCTCCCCACTGCCGTTCAGCAAAATCGCCCCTTCGCCTCTGGCAGACTCGGAAATCAAAAAGCTCCTGCCCTCATGCTCCGTATAGAGGCTGGTAGGATGTATCTGCACATAGTCAAGATGCTCCAGTGCCACATCATGCTCCTTTGCCACCTCCAGGGCATCCCCCGTCAGGCTTGGAAAATTGGTGGAATGCTCATACAGGCCGCCGATGCCGCCGGTGGCCAGCACAGTGTCACCGGCATGAATATGCAGGGTATTGCCGGAGCTGTCCTTGGCCACGATACCGGCACAGCAGCCATCCTTCAGCAGAATGTCCTCCATGACGGTGTACTCCCTGATCTCCACGTTGGGCAGGGACTTTACATGCCGCTGCAGCGTTTCCGTAATCTCCTTGCCGGTCACATCCTCATGAAAGCAGATACGCGGCTGAGAATGGGCTCCCTCACGGGTGTACATCAGGCTGCCGTCCTCGTTTTTATTAAATCTTACACCCAGCTCCAACAGCTGGTCAATTACATTTCTGCTGGAGCGTATCATAATATCCACGCTTTCCCTGCGGTTCTCATAATGCCCTGCCCGCATGGTATCCTCAAAGAAAGCGTCATAATCCGCCTCATCCTTCAGGACGCAGATGCCGCCCTGAGCCAGCATGGAATCACAGCTTTCCATATCCTCCTTGCAAATCATCAGCACCCTTTTGTCAGAGGGCAGATGCAGGGCTGTAAACAGGCCTGCCACACCTGTACCGGCAATTACCACATCAACATTTATGTCATTTTCCATGAATCATCCTTCTCCTTGTGCCATATCCTTTGACCGCGTATTTTCCTTATTTCGCCAATTCCAGCATCCGCTCAAGAGGCCTTTTGGCCTTTTCTGCCAGCTCCGCCGGTACAGTCACCCTGTTGCTGCCGGTCTTCAGCACCGCCAGCAGCTTTTCCAGGGTAACCAGCTTCATATCGCGGCAAATCGGAGTTGTTTGAGCAAAATAAAATTTCTTGTCAGGATTTTCTGCCTGAAGCCTGCAGAGGACGCCCACCTCCGTGCCGATAATGAACTCCTGCCCCTTGCTCGCCCCCGCATACTTGATAATACCGGAGGTGGAGCCTACATAATCCGCCATGGCAGTGACAGCCTCATTGCACTCCGGATGCACGCAGACAGCTGCCTCCGGGTGGGCCTCCTTCAGTGCCGCCAGCTCCTTTGCCAGCATCTCCTGATGCACCGGACAATAGCCATCCACCAGCATGACATTCTTCTCCGGCACCTGCTCTGCCACATAGCGGCCCAGATTTTTGTCAGGAATAAATAAAATATTCTTCTGAGGCAGCCTGCGCACAATATCCACCGCATTGGCAGAGGTGACACATACATCCGACCAGGACTTGATTTCCGCTGTAGAGTTTATATAGCACACCACCGCCAAATCATCATAATGCCCACGGTATTTCAGCACCTCATCCTCCGTCACCATGTGGGCCATCGGGCAGTCCGCCGCCAGATCAGGCATCAGCACCTCTTTTTCAGGGCTCAAAAGGCAGGCACTCTCCCCCATGAAGGAAACACCGCAGAATACCAGCACCTTGCAGTCAAGTCTTGCCGCCACCTTGCTCAGATAAAAGGAATCACCCACATAATCCGCCAGCTCCTGCACCTCCGGCGCCACATAGTAATGCGCCAGAATAACTGCATCCTTTTCCGCCTTCAAGGCATTTATTTCTTCCTGAATTGTCATCTCGTCCCCATTTCCGCCGCTTTCAGGCAGCACAAAATAAAATACACACAACACATATAGCATCAACAGCACACATAATACACGTCATATACATGCGCAAAATACAATGAACAGTATAGCACTTCCTTCTGCACATGACAAGACACATATAAACATTTTATGTAAACACGCAAGGAAATGGTGACAGAAAAGAACAGAAATTAAAATAAATTAAATGACACGACAAAGCATTGTCTGCAACAGGCACAAAAAAACAGGTACAAAGCCTGATATACTCAGCTTCGTACCTGCTCATTCACACATATTATTCGCATTGTTGCGGCATGTGCAGTCCACCACAGACTACAGCTCGCCATTCAGTGCTTTCTGCACCGCCCGATAAAGCTCATTTGGCTCCACCG
This sequence comes from uncultured Veillonellaceae bacterium, assembly GCA_945949525.1. GTDB lineage: Bacteria > Bacillota > Negativicutes > Selenomonadales > Selenomonadaceae > Anaerovibrio. The sequence continues at coordinate 21,636 of CAMFES010000018.1, read as the reverse complement.
GCTTCACCAGATGGGCATTCATGCCGGCCTCCATGGACCGCTGAATATCCTCGTCATAGGCATTGGCAGTCATGGCCATAATCGGAATGGTCTTGGCATCGGATTTGCCGGAAGCCCTGATCATGCGGGCAGCCTTCAGTCCGTCCATATACGGCATTCTCACATCCATGAGAATCAGGTCATAGGTCCGCGGGGCATTCATCATATACTTGTTCAGCGCCGCCTGCCCGTTCTCCGCCGTTTCCACAGTCAGTCCACGGCGGGTCAGGAGCCTCTTGACAATCTCGCAGTTGATGTGGTTATCCTCGGCCAAAAGCACATATTTGCCGGAAAAATCAACCGCCTGCGCCGGCTTGTCCGCCTGCCTACTCAGAGCATCCTTATCAAGCTCAAAATCAAGGCACACCTCAAACTCCGAACCGCTGCCCTTGCTGCTGGTAAAATTCAGCGTTCCGCCCAAGCGTTCAACCACCCGCTTGCAGATTGCCAGCCCCAGCCCGGAGCCACCGTACACATTGGTGCTGCCGCTGTATTCCTTTGTCAGGGGCAGGAAGATAATCTCCTTCAACTCGTCGGAAATTCCCACGCCGGTATCCTTCACCGCAAACCTGATACGCACCTTGTCAGCATCAGCCGCCAGCTGCTCTGCCACAAAGTCCACCCTGCCAAAACGTGGCGTAAACTTTACCGCATTGGAAAGTAGATTCTGCAGCACCTGGCGGACACGGCTGCCGTCGGTCTGCACCAGAGGCACAATCTGCTCATCAAAATGGGCAAAAAAGTTGAGCCGCTTCTCGTATGCCATTGCCCTGGCAGTATCGCTCAAGGAATCAAAAAGCTCCTTCAAATCAACGCTGCTCTTGCGCAGGATATTGTCCCCCGCGTCCAGCCGGATAATATACAGCACATCCGTCAGCATATCCATCAGAAAATGCGCCGATGCATCAATCTTTTCCAGGCAATACTCCACATACTCCCTGTCGTCGGATTTATTTCTTGCCAGCTCCGTCAGTCCCAGCACATTGCTGAGAGGGGAGCGCAGGTCATGGCTCATGTGAGCCAGCAGCTTGCGGCAGTCGATGTTCTGCCAAAGCTCATCAATCCGCCGCTGCTCATCCATTTCATTATTTAATTGGTCCTTTGCCTTGGGATTTTTATCTTCCATGATGTCAGGCCACCTTATAAAAATATCAGCTTATCAGATTTCCTGCGGCTTGATGCCGGACTCGTGCATAAAGCCGGACAGCTTCAGCACATCCTGCATCAAATCCTTGTAGCTTTCAGGTGTCAGGGACTGAGGCCCGTCGGACAGTGCCTTGGCAGGATTTGGATGCATTTCGATAATCAGGCCGTCCGCACCGGCAGCCACAGCTGCAAAGCTCATCGGCTTCACCATGCGCCACTTGCCGGTACCATGGCTAGGGTCCACCACAATCGGCAGATGAGAAAGGTGCTTGATGGCGGCCACGGCACTCAGGTCGAGAGTGTTTCTGGTGTAGGTTTCATAGGTACGGATGCCGCGCTCGCAGAAAATAACCTTGCTGTTGCCCTCGCTCATGATATACTCCGCCGCATTCAGCCACTCGTCAAGGGTGGCGGAAAGTCCGCGCTTCAGCATAACAGGCTTGTCAATGCGGCCAACCTCCTTCAAAAGGCGGAAGTTTTGCATGTTGCGGGCACCAATCTGCAGTATGTCCGCATACTCGGCAACCACCGGCACTGCATCCACCTCTGTAACCTCGGTAACCACCTTCAGTCCGGTTGCCTCACGGGCGGCAGCCAGATACTTCAGGCCCAGCTCCTCCAAGCCCTGGAAGGAATACGGAGAGGTTCTCGGCTTGTAGGCGCCGCCGCGGATAAACTGGGCACCGCCTGCCTTGGCAATCTGAGCCGCCTCTAGAAGCTGCTCCTTGGACTCAACGGCACAAGGGCCTGCCATAACCACCAGGCTGCCGTCACCAATCTTGATGCCGTCCACATCAATCACGGTAGGCTGTGGATGGAACTCGCGGCTTACCAGCTTGTAGCTCTTGGAGATATTTACCGTCTTCTCCACGCCCTTGAAGGACTCCACGTTCAGGCAGCACATCTTCGCCTTGTCGCCGATAACGCCCACAATCTTCTGGGACTCGCCCTCCATAACCTTGGCGGTCAGACCCAAATCCTGCACCGCCTCAATAACTTCCTTTATACTTTCTGCACTTGCATCAGGATGCATAATAACAACCATAAAAATCCCCTTTCTATCACAGCCTGCCCCGGCAGGCTCCATTCCTTGGAACAAAATATACATGACCACATGATTTAATAATTGAATAATTACTGAAATACATGCCCATTAATTGGCGGCCCGAAGCACGGGAAACTCCCCAGGCTGCCGGAGCCAGATGCTCTTTCTGCGGATGCCCTGCAAGGCGCCCTCCAGATTTTCCAGCCGCCTCGGTATCTCCACATCCAGAAAGAATATATACTCTCCCAGTCCTGTTCTGGCAGGCCGGGACTCAATTCTGGTCAGGTTCACATCACGGGTGGCCAGCTCCATGAGTATCTCGCACAGCCGCCCGGCATCCTTGCCGTCAATCTGGCAGATAAGCAGGGACTTCTCCGCCCTGCCGTAGTCAGCCTCCAGCTTTGACCGCTTGTCCGTGCTGACCAGCTGATAAAACCTGGTGCAGTTGTTGTCCCTGTCCTCAATGTTGGAGGCCACCAGCTCAAGGCCGTTCAGCTCGCCGCCCCGCCTGGTGCAGATAGCCGCCCAGCCATCCAAAGGCTTCGACTCAGCCACCATTTTCGCCGCCATGGCCGTGCTTGCCACAGCCTCCAGCTCTGCCAGCGGATAATTGCAGCGGATAAAATCCCTGCACTGGGACAATGGCTGGGAATGGGATAAAATCTTTCTGATGGGCACGCCCTCAACCTCTGCCTTTTTTGCCATGAGGTTGTTATGCACGCCCCAGATAAGCTCCCGCACCACGCAGAGATGGTCACTGCCTGCCAGGGTATCCAGCGTAATATTGATGGAACCCTCGATGGAATTTTCCACAGGCACCAGGCAGGAATCCAGCACCCCCTGCTCCACGGCATGAATGGCCTCATAAATATTGCCGCAGGGCACCAGCCCATAACGCACCGGCAGCAGGCTGTTCAAATAAATAGCCGCCGCCTCGCTGTGGGTACCAGGAGGCCCCAAAAATCCAATCTTGCTCATCTGACCATGTCTCCCATAAACATCACTGCATCACCACGGAAAATCAACCGCCCTGCAGGGCGCTGGCACTAACGTACCTTATATTATATCGTATGATTTCTTATGATTCAAGAATTGTTTTCAAATTGTTTTCAGATTCTCACCAATTTTTTTCAAATTGACCCATACAAAGACTTTTTCCCTCAGCTGCCCCGTCGCAGGCAAATACCTTAAATTTCACCCTTATCTATCAGCCCGATAACATACGAGGCCAGATGCTCATCGCAGGTTACCCCCACAATATCGGCCACCGCCTTGGTATCCTCGTGAGCGTTGCCGGAGGCCACGCCTGTATCCGCCATCTGCAGCATGTAGGTATCGTTGCCATAATCCCCCTGGGCGATAATCTTCCTGCCCCTGTTCTCAGGCAGCTGGCGCAGGTATTTCAGCATGTGCCCCTTGGAGGCCTCCTTGTCCACAAACTCATAGCAGACATCCGCCGCAAAAAAATTATTGGAAATCTCGTCCATGCCCATCTTCTTTGCCTCTGCCGCCATCTGACGGATAAGGGACGGCTCTCCATGCACCATTATTTTCAGCCAGTCCTTCCCCGTAACCTCGGACAGCGGGCAAAAAACATGCTCATAGGTGGCCCGTTCCCACAGGGGATCCTCCAGATTAATCCTGCTGACTACGTAGCAGACCTCTGATGTAAATATCTGGGTGCATAGCTCCGGGAAATTTTCCACCACAAAGGCCGCAAAATCCCGCCACTTCTGCCCCTGCAAGGTCACGGCCTTCGTGATTTTATCCTGCCTGTAATCATAAAGCATGGCTCCGTTAAAAAACACGCAGGAGGTATTTATCTCAATCCCCTGCAATAAATGCAGGGCGTCTTCAGGCGTCCTGCCGGTGGCGACGCAGAAATTGCCGCCCCCCTCCGTAAAACGCCGCAACGCCTCCCTATTTTCCCTGGAAACCTCGCGCTTTGAGCTGAGCAATGTCCCATCCATGTCCGAAATCAGCACATAATCACTGTATTTACCCATCAAACTGCCTCCTACAAAGCTGATACTATCTCACTATTATTTTGCTATTTATTTCATGTTTTTTCTGCTGCTTATGCTGTTTGTGCCGCTATTCCACGCTTGCAGCATCTCGCTATTTCGCTATCCCGGCTTTGCCCTTTGCCGCTTCACCGCTTCATTTCAGCATTTTCAGTTCCCTTTCCTGCATGTAGCGCTTTGGGGATACCTGCAGATACTTTTTGAACACCTGGCAGAAATTCTTGTACTCGCCAAAGCCCGTATGCTCCGCCACCTCGTAGACCTTGTACCTGCCATCCTCCAAAAGCTTCAACGCCTCCTGCAGCCTGTAACGCGCCAAAAGCGCGCCAAAGGTATGACCAGTGACCTCCTTCAGCTTGCGGCTAAGATAGCTGGTGCTGACCTGCATGGACTCGGCGCAATCCTCTATGCTGAGCCTGAAGGCATACTCAGACTGAATTTTTTCCAGCACCTGCCGCACGTAGACATTGAGCCCCTCATGGGCCAGAAGCTCCTGCCAGTCCACCAGGGCATCCGCCCCGTCACCATCTGCGACATCCCCATGTCCCCCGGCCTCCTGCGTCCCCATTTCCTCATGAAGCCTCGCCAAAATATTTGCCAGCTCTCCCTCGTCCACCGGCTTCAGGAGATAATCACAGGCATTCAGCCGCACCGCCTGCCGGGCATACTCAAAATCCGCATAGCTGGTGAGAAACACCACCTTTATCTCCGGGTACTGCTCCGCCAGCACCTTCGCCATGTCCAAACCGCTCATGCGGGGCATCCTGATATCCGTCAGCACCACATCGGGACGGGTCGCCGCCACTATTTCCAGCCCCTCCACGCCGTCTGCCGCCTTGCCAACCACCTGCGCCCCCATGGACTGCCAGTCCACCGTGCAGGCCAGTCCCATGCGGATGATTTCCTCATCCTCCACAATGGCTATTTTCAGCACCTTGCCACCCCTTTTCCTTTACCAATACAATACCGACACATCTGCACACCATCTATATCACAGGCATTCTGAAAAGCCACGCAGAATTTTACCCCTATTCGTAAAAGTGCATCCTTGCATCAACCTCTTTGGCAATAACATCTACGCCTCTATACCCTTCATTGATTATGTAAACAAAATAATCACTCTTATATGTGTACTCTTTTATCTTAGAGCGATTCAATTCCGGCTGTAAGCTACATATCAAAGCACTTTCAATATCATCCAAAACCTCCGGGGTAAATTCACTCTGTATAATGCCAAAACGCACATATATATTTCCACGCTTGTCAGCCAGCTTGTACTGGATATGCTCAAAAATACGCTGTTCAAAGCTTCTCTCAGTCTTGCCTATATACAAAAGCTTCTCCGTCTGCGGTTCAGCCGTTTTCTCGCCCCAGACACGGGAAATCGCATATACGCCATTATATTCCTTAAACTTTGCATTATCTATATTCTCCAAAAGCACTGGATAACTCCATTTAATGTGTATTGTACGTTTTCTCATAATTCATCCCCATTCTTTAACAGCTACGTCAATATTATAAACCAAATCGCCCTGATAATAAACTTATTATCGGCTAAAAAATCCCCTCTCACATAGCACTAAATGCCATCTGACTACCACTAGCCTATTACCGCGTCAAAGGAGGCGATGGGCTGGTGTTTTTCGCCAGTTGACTCAAGCTGAAAAATGCTGTACAATAAGAGCATAAAAAAAGAGCGAACCACAACGATGGCTCGCCGCTATAGGTTTTTGGGGAATTTATTATTCGACCATACACCAGTGCGGACAACACTGATGGTCACAACATCTACGAAGAAGTCATCCTCGGCAGGGATGGCTTTTTTCGTGCATAAAAACGCTAAAAGATGTGGTCGATATGTGACTTATATCTTAATGCAGAAGCATCAAAATCAGCTCGCCTGTGATTGTTAGCTTGCACAACAGCACCACACCTGTCACCACAACAAAGATGATACACGGTATAAGTGCGCGAATTGCTTCAGCTAATGCCTTATCACAGGCGCTTCCCTTTTCAGGGAACACTTTTATCGTACCTTAGATAACATAGCCATGCTATCACACTCTCTGCGGCGAAAAACTGCCTGCGCAGAACCCACCGCCTTATTTATAGAGCGACCATCATTCCGTATCATTGATAACGATATTTGCATACCGCGTCCGCTCTGCAGGCATAATCCTGCAACACATGTATTATATCATGGTTGCGACATAAACACAATATATAAGTTCTATTATAGTCTGCCAGGCTAGACGATTAGAAAACGAACTTGTATTGATAATTTTCAGATACATATCGGCAATTTCAGCTCTACCCTGGTGCCGCCCGGTGCCTCAGAATAAATAGCCACACCATATTCTTCTCCGTACATCAGGCGCAGGCGGCGATGCACGTTGTAAATCCCCGTATGCACCGTAGGATTGTCCCTGCCCTTCAGCAGCGACTGCAGCTCCTTCAGCTGCTCCGACGGTATTGGCAAACCGTCATTTGCCACGCTGATAACCAGCTCCCCGGCTCTTTCATACACCCCTAGCCGTACATTGATGGAGCCATCCTCCGCCTCGCCATACTTGATGGCATTTTCCAGAATCGGCTGAAAAATCAGCTTGGGGATTTTTACCTTATTCATATCCGCCTGCAAATCAAACTCGCAGTGAAGCCTTTTGCCAAAGCGGTACTGCATGATTTCCAGATATGCCCTGGTATACTTCCACTCCTCCGCCAGCGTCACCTCCTGCACCAGATTGTTGATGCCGTAGCGCAGGATAGAGGACAGATTAACCACCATATTCACTGCCGCCTCAGGATTCAGCCGTATCATGAACTTGATATTTTCCAGCGTATTAAAAATAAAATGAGGATGGAACTGGGCCTCCAGCTGGCGCATCTCAAAGACGGTGTTCAGCTCCTCCACCGCCCTGGCCCGCGCCCTGCTTTCCTGCCGTGCCAGATAGAGAAGCACCGGCAGCATAATGGACAGCATGCCCAAAAGCACTGCCGCCGCCATTTCATACCTGGCCTTCATCTGGCTGACCGGCATGACGCTGTACAGGGAAAAACCACTCTCCCCAATCCGCTGGCTGGTGACATAAAAATCCTTCTTGGCCAGGCCGGCAGTCTGCCTGTCTTTCCCGGCAAAGGCCTCCGGCAGTGCCTGAAACTCACCCTCCTGCAGATCAGGGCTGGTTGCCACCGGGGCATAGCCGAAGCTATTTACCATAGCAAAATCCATATAAGGGGAGCGAATAGCGTTGGCGATATATTCACCGGAAATCACAAACAGCCAGTAGCCCTGAATTTCCCCGTCCTTTATAACCGCCCTGCCCAGCAGAAGGTCACTGTTCCTGTGGCTGACGCGGGGGCCGAACTCCACAACGGTCTTCTCCCTGTCCATCCCCATTCGTTGCCAGATGCCCCAGTCCATAGGCATGGACTGCAAATAATCCGGCAGCACCCTGTAGTTGCCCAGCAAAATCCGCCCCTCCCTATCCAACAGGAAAAAGCGGGTATCATCGTGGGCAATATTCACCTCATGATAAAGCCATTCATAGATGGCACGGCGATGCTCCCCATCACTTTGAATATTGGCAAAGTCCCCCTTAGCCGCCACATATTCAAGCCGCTGGCCATAATCCGCAATCAGCCTGTCCAGCACCTCCGCTGCCACCACCCCGGCTTCCTCGCTGCGCTGCACCACATCATGCTGCCAGCTCCACCAGGCAAAGCCTGCCCCCAGCACCGCCAGCACAAAAATCGGTGCCAATGCATATTTTATCAGGGTTTTCCTGATATCCTGCTGAAAACTCCCCACAAGCTCACCTCACGCCCACAACTTCTCGCCCCACAGAGCCTCTAACTCACAGCGTCTATCAGTCACAGTTTCCCATACTCCAACTGCAACTCCTCCACCAAATAACCATCACTCATGCAATGCATGTCAGAAATCCCCTGGCTCATCAGCCCATAGGTAACAGAATGATAGAACAGCTTCAATTCCCTGTTCCTATTATAAACCAAATCTCCCCCATATCAAACCATCAAAATATAATTCTATCGTAATAAATGCCAAAGACGGATTATCATATTTTTTCCGCAATACATCACGATAATTTATTTTGTATCTGGCAGGCACGAAAAGGGATGGGTTGCGGCATGTGCCATCAGAAACCTTTGTTGTGCCTCGGTGCTTAGCGAGTCGCAAGCCGTAAGGCGAAGCGAGAGCTTAGCAGCCGCTAGGCACAACGAGGAGCGAGAGCGTGTTTCTGATGGTACTGCCGTAAACCAGCCCTTTATAATTCCGCGAAAAAAAATAACTGCCGCAGTGGATTACGGCAGTTATCTTCACGAAATCAGCTAATCAAAATAATCAGCTATACAAAACCATCACTGAATGTATAGGCAACTTACTTGGAGCTGGTGAAAATATCCTTGAACTTGTCCAGCCATGCCTTCTTGTTCTGATTCACCACATTCTCATCATCCTGAATGATGTTGATGGTGGACTTATCCTGCAAGCCCTGAGGTGCAGGTACATCATCCCGGACGGAGCGGCGATGCAGCTTCTGGGTAATCAGAGTCTGAGCTTCCTTGCTGGTAATAAAGTCGATGAACTTCTTGGCATTTTCCATGTGCTTGGCGTTCTTGATGATGTAGATGCCGTCAGGCTTGGAAATAACGCCCTCCTTCATGTAGACCAGCTTGACAGGGGCACCATCAGCTACATACTTGGCACCGCCCTCCTCAAAGGTCAGACCCACGGTATATTCGCCGTCAGCTACACCCTTGTACACAGCGGAAGAACCGGACAGGAGCTTGCCATCCAGGTTGCTGCACAGCTTCTCCACATAAGCCCAGCCGTTGTCAGGGTTGCCGTTGCCCATAGCATACAGCATGTTTACCAGATGCTCATAGGAAGAAGAAGACTTGGAAGGGTCAGCAGTAGCAATCTTTCCCTTCAGGGCAGGGTTCAGCAAATCCTCATAGCCTTCAACCTTGATATCGCCAATCAGGTTGGTGTTGACCATGATAACGCTTGGAATATCGGTAAAGCGGGTAAGAGGCCCCTCCACATTCTTGAATGCCGGCTGGATATGGTCCTCGTTGACAGAGGTATAATTCTCAAACAAATCGGCCTTTGGCTTCATGGTGTTCAGGGAACCGCCCCAGAAAATATCCCCCAGCGGATTTGCCTTTTCGGACTCCACCCGCTTCAAAAGCTCGCCGCTGCCTGCGGCAATAACCTCAACCTTGACGCCGCTGCTCTTTTCAAATTCCTCCACCAGCGGGTTGATAAAGGCAATCGGATGCGGGCAGTAAACCACCAGCCTGTTATCCCCTTCCTCGCTGGTGGCGGCCTTGTCCTCACCGCCGCAGCCTGCCAGTGCTGCCGTCATGACTACGGCACCCAGAGCCGTTGCCACCCACTTTTTCAGCTTCTTGAAATTCATAAGATACTCCTCCTTTTAATATATAAATTTATCCACTTGCGTATTTAATAAACCCAGCCAATCCCTTTTAAACAGCCTGATGCGGCATCACAGGGTAACATCCTTTCTACCAGATACCTTGAAGAAAATCACCATGGCCGTGATAGTGGTAATGGTCAGGATTGTGGACAGGGCCGCCGCCGTGCCGTAGCTGGCGCGGATTACCTCGGTATAGATTGCCACGGACATGGTCTTGGTGGCACCGGTAAAGAGGATAACCGAGGAACTCAGCTCATTGATGGCCGTAATCCATGAAAGAATTGCACCGCTCATGACACCCGGCAGCATCATCACCGCCGTAATCTTGAAAAAGGTCTTTAATGGCGATGCCCCCAGGCTGATGGAAGCCTCCTCCAGGCTTGGGCTTATCTGATAGAGAATAGCCGAGCTGGACCTGAGTGTGTAGGGCAGCCTGCGAATAACCAGGGAAATAATGATGATAAATGCCGTGCCGGAAAGCAGCAGCGGCTCATCGTTAAAGGCCAGCAGCAGGGTAATACCCAGAACAGAGCCCGGAATGATGTACGGGAACATGGTCAGTGTATCAATTACCTCCGTCAGCCAGCTCTTCCTGCGGGTGGTCAGATATGCCACCGTCATGCCCAGGAAGATAATCATCACCATGGCACCTGTACTGAACATGTAGGTATTCTGTATCGCCGAACCCAGGCTGCTGAAAATGGTCCGGTAGCTGTCCAGTGAATAGCCATCCACAAAGATAGCTCCCCTTGTCTTCAGGAAGGAAGTGTAGATAACCACCAGCTGCGGTATCAGGGACAGGGACACCAGCATATAGATGCCTGCATGCATGAGAATATTCCGGATGCCGTGCAGCTCCCCCTTCTGAATAGGCCGCAGGGAACTCATGGTAAAGGACTTGCGGTTGACAATATATTTTTGCAGCAGGAAGATCACCGAGGTAATGAATACCATGATGGCAGCCATGGCCGCCGCAAAGTTGGCCTGATCCCCCACCTCATTGATAAACTCCGAATAAATCATGACCGGCATGACATTGAAGCCCTCGCCAATCAGCATCGGCGTACCGAAGTCAGCCATGGCATTCATGAACACCATCAATGCTCCTGCCAGGATAGTAGGCGTAATCAGCGGCACAATCACCGTAAACACCTTGCGGATGCCGCTGCATCCCAGGCTCTCCGCCGCCTCAATCAGTGCCGAGTCGATATTCTTCAGGGCACCTGATACATACAGGTAAATAAATGGATACAGCTTCAAGGTCAGCACCAGCAGGATGCCGGAGAAGCCATAAATGGACGGGAACTCCAGCCCAAAGGTATTTTGCAGCCACTGAGTAAGGATACCGCTGCGGCCGCCAATCAGAATCCAGGAATAAGCACCGATAAAAGGCGGTGACAGCAGGGAAATAATAATGCAGATTTCCACCATGTTCCTGCCCCTGACCTTGTACATGGACATGAAATAAGCCAGGATAGTGCCGATGACGATAGCCAGCACCGTCACGCAGGTGGTGACGGAAAAGCTGTTGATCATGGACTGATAATAATACTTGCGCTCAAAGAAATGAGCGAAGTGCCCCATGGTAAAAGCCCCTGTTTCCGGGTCCTGAAACGCTGTTATGAACAGTGAAAAAAGTGGATAAATCAGGAAGAGCCCGAAGACCACAATGGCCAGCAGGGTTACCCCTGTCCAAAAATCCCAGCGAATTAATTTTTTATTCATGGAGCACCACACCCTTCAAAAGGTTACGCTCGCCATCTGCCGTAAAAACGTTGACCTTGGCGGCATTAGGCTTCAGCGTGACTGTCTCATTTACATCCAGAAGACGCTCTGCATGTCCCAGATCCTGGGAGAACTCAATGGATGGCTGGTTCGGCACCAGCATGTTTTCCTCAAAGTCAAGGAAATATGTATTGTACTTGCCTAAAAATACCTTGTTCTTTATCCTGCATTGCAGCCCCTGCCCCTTAGGCTGGATGGAAAATTCCTCCGGCCGGACAGACACGATAACCTCCATGCCCTCCGTCACCTCATCGGAAAGGTTGTCCATAGGCATCACATAGCCGTCGTTGAAGACCACCGCCTTGCCGCTGCCATCTGCCCGGACAGTGGCGTGGAACAGGTTGGAATGGCCGATAAAGGTAGAAACAAAGACATTGTAGGGCCTGGTGTAGATGGTGTGAGGGGATGCCGTCTGCTGAATGACGCCCTTTTTCATGACGGCAATCCTGTCGGAAATGGACAGCGCCTCCTCCTGGTCATGGGTGACGTAAACCGTGGTAATCCCCACCTGCTTCTGCACCTCGCGGATAGCCGAGCGCATTTCCACACGAAGCTTGGCATCCAGGTTGGACAAAGGCTCATCCATCAGAAGCACGCTGGGATGGATGACGATAGCACGGGCCAGTGCCACCCGCTGCTGCTGTCCCCCTGACAGCCTTTCCGGCAGCCTGTCCTGATACTCGGTAATCTGCACCACATCCAGAATATCGTCCACCTTGCGCTTCATCTCGTCCTTGGGCATCTTCCTGAGCTTCAGGCCGTACTCCACATTCTCGCGAACGGTAAGGTGCGGAAAAATCGCATAGCTCTGAAAGACCATGCCAATATTCCTCTCGTGAGCCGGAATATCATTGATTACCTTGTCATTGAAAGCAATAGTGCCTCCCTCTATGCTGTTAAAGCCTGCAATCATCCTGAGAAGAGTTGTCTTGCCACAGCCTGACGGCCCCAGCAGGGTAAAAAACTCGCCGTTTTTGATATGCTCGTCCAGACCGGGGATAATCGTCAAGTCCCCGTATTTTTTTACTGCCTTGTTAATATTGATTTCCACACTCATACTGCTCGCTCCCGTCTGTGGATATTTGCCATGTTTTTCCATAACATATTTTTTACGAAATCCTCATATTATTAGTATAGGCATCCGGACAGATTAAAACAATCCATAATTCAGGCAAAACATACCAAATTCTGAACAAATCACATAAATATAATACTTTATCCACACGAAACCCGCTTCTATTTCTAAATCATCACAAAATAAAATCAGCAGAAGCTGTTTTGCATACAATCCATAACAATATAGATATGGCCTGTATACATTATTCTTTTGTCATTTTCCAATTTATATCAAAAAAATACTACACAAGTCCACTGTAAAGTGATATAATAACACCTGCGATGAGGCAGTTCCGAGCTTTAAGTATACGCAAAGCTGGGACTGCTTCGTATGTTTTCAACTTGCTTTATCAAATGTGTATATTTATGCATATTTTAGGCTGAGTAATGTATATTGTGTGTGTATTGGAGGGTCAGATATGAATTCTGAAATCACAGTGAAGCTGCCTCGCTGCAAGGGCTGCGGTATATGCGTAGCCTTCTGCCCGAAAAAGGTGCTGGGGCTTTCCGAGCTGGGCAAGGTCGTTATCGAGAATCCTGATGACTGCATAGCCTGCGGCCAGTGCGAGATGCGCTGCCCTGATTATGCGATTTTTGTAGATAAGAAGGTGGCAAAATGAGTAAAGCTAGATTGATGCAGGGTAATGAGGCGTGTGCCGAGGGTGCATTGGCAGCCGGTGTCCGTTTCTTTGGCGGCTATCCTATTACCCCTTCCACAGAAATTGCCGAGGGCATGGCAAAGCTCCTGCCTCAGGTTGGTGGCAAATTCGTCCAGATGGAGGACGAGATTGCCAGTATGGGTGTCGTACTGGGTGCTTCCCTGGCAGGCAAGAAGGCTCTGACTGCCTCCTCCGGCCCGGGCATTTCCCTGAAGCAGGAGCTTATCGGCTACGCTGCAGCGGCTGAAATTCCTGTTGTTATCGTCAACGTACAGCGTGTGGGTCCTTCCACCGGCCAGCCGACCGCCCCTTCCCAGGGTGATGTTATGCAGGCGCGCTGGGGCACCCACGGCGATCATCCGATGATTGCCCTGTCCCCTTGGAGCGTCCGGGAGGCATTTGACACCGCTGTCATGGCTGTAAACTACTCCGAGCGGTTCCGCACGCCTGTTATCCTTTTGATGGACGAGATTGTAGGCCATCTCCGTGAGAAGGTTGAGCTGCCATCCGCTGAGGAAATCGAGGTTTATCCTCGCCGCCAGCCGGACAAGACCCGCGCTGAGGGGTATCAGCCATACGCCCCTGCTGAGGATCTTGTGCCGAACATCGCTGATTTCGGCCAGGGCTATCACATTCATGTGACCGGCCTTATCCACGATGAAACCGGCTTCCCTGTGGGCAGCCCGAAGGTTACCCGTGAGGCCATCGACCGCATGCACAAGAAGATTGACATCGCCCGCGATGAAATCACCCATGTAGAGGAATACTGCATGGAGGATGCGGAGTATGCCGTTGTTGCCTTTGGCGGCACTGCCCGTACTGCCTATGAGGCCGTGCTGGCCGCCCGCGAAAAGGGCATCAAGGTAGGCATGGTGCGCCTTGTGACCATCTGGCCTTTTGCTGACAAGGCAATCAAGGCTCTGGCTGCAAAGGTGAAGGGCATTCTGGTGGCAGAGCTGAACTACGGCCAGATTGTGGGCGAGGTTGAGCGCGCCGCTGCCGGTCAGTGCCCTGTAGAGCTTTGCGCTAAATATGATATGACTATCTTCGAGCCTGAGGAAATCCTTGAGGGTATTGAAGACCTTGTTGCAGGAGGTAATAAATAATGGAAAGATCCTTTGAACAGTATTTTCGCCAGAACCGCCTGCCACACCTCTGGTGTCCAGGCTGTGGTAACGGTATTGCCACGAAAGCTATCGTCCAGGCCATCGAGAAGAAGGGGCTGGATCGCGATAAGACCATCATCGTTTCCGGTATCGGCTGCTCCTCCAGAGCCTCCGGCTACATGGATTTTGATACACTGCACACCGCTCATGGCCGTGCCATTCCTTTTGCTACCGGCATCAAGCTGGCCAACCCTGAGCTGAATGTCATCGTCATCACCGGTGACGGCGACTGCACCGCCATCGGCGGCAATCACTTCATCCACGGCTGCCGCCGCAACGTTGACCTGACCGTAGTTCTTTTCAACAACAACATCTACGGCATGACTGGCGGCCAGGCATCCCCTATGACCCCGACTGGCAAGAAGGCCACCACCGCCCCTTATGGCGCAGTGGACCCTACCTTTGATGCCTGCAGGCTGGCAGAGGCTGCCGGTGCCACCTATGTGGCCCGCTCCACCGCCTACCATGTACCGCACCTCACCGACATGATTGCCGGCGGCATCGAGAACAAGGGCTTCTCCTTCATTGAGGCAATGGTGCAGTGCCCTACCGCCTTCGGCCGCAAGAACAAGATGGCAGACCCTGCCAAGCTGATGATGTGGATGCGGGACAATGCCGTGATGAAGGCTGCCTGGGACAAGCTGCCTGAGGACAAGAAGACCGGCGACAAGTTCCCTATCGGCCTTTTGTATCAGGATGAGGGCGTGGATTACGCTACTGCCTATGACCATGTAATTGAAGTAGCTGGAGGTGCAAAGTAATGAGAAAGCAGATTAGATTGTCCGGCTCCGGCGGTCAGGGTGTTATCACCGCTGCCATTATTTATGCCGAGGCTGCTGTGGCAGAGGGCAAGGAAGCAGTTCAGTCCCAGTCCTACGGCCCGGAGGCCAGAGGTGGCGCCTCCAAGTCCGAGGTAATCATCGACGACGGCCCTATTTATCATCCTCATGTCAAGACTCCTGATGTAGTGCTTGCCATGACCCAAAAGGCCGCTGACAAGTATTACGGGGATTTGCATGAGGACGGCATCCTGGTTCTGGATACGGATTTGGTTCCTGAGCCGCCTGCCTTCAAGAACATCGTGCGAGTGCCGATTACCAAAATTGCCATCGAGCAGGTCGGCAAGTCCCTTTTCGCCAACATCGTGGCACTGGGCGTACTGACCAAAATCATCGGCCTGGTAGATCTGGAAACCGTCAAGACCGCCGTTTCCCACCGCGTACCGCCTCACACCATCGAGGCCAATATGAAGGCGCTGCAGCTGGGCTATGACGCCGTAAAATAAACGACATATTTATTCCTAAAAAACACCGCTTTTCATCTCCACCAAGATGAAAAGCGGTGTTTTTATAGCAAGTATTTCAAAATCTTTACAGCACAATTTCCTCGTAGCTGTCAATAATCATATCTGCCTGGCTAAAATCCTGCTCACCGGAGTTGGGATTTTTGATGGCAACACAGCGCATGCCAGCAGCCTTGGCCGCCATGACCCCTGCCCCGGAGTCCTCAATCACCGTGCAATCTTCCGGAGCGATGCCCAGACGGCTGGCTGTCAGCAGATACACATCCGGCGCAGGCTTGGCATGCTCCACCTCACTGCCGGCAGCAATAGCATCAAAATAATCCATGATGCCGAAACGTCCCAGCACCAGCTGAATATTTGCCATGACTGAGGACGACCCCAGCCCTATCCTGTAGCCCTTCGCCTTTAATCTCTCCAACAGCTCCGGTATTCCGTCTATAGGCTTCAGGTCAGGATCCTCACGCAATATCTTCTGATAAAGCTCATGCTTCTTTTTGGCAAGCACCTCCCAATCATCCCCCAGCTCCGGATATTTGGCAATCACATCGCTAAAAAATGACTTGGCGCTTCTGCCCACGTAGCTCTCCAAATTCAAATCAGACTCCCTGACATCCACCCCAAAGGAGCGTATGGCCTGCACCTTGGTAATAGAATGAAGCTTCTCACTGTCAATGATTACTCCGTCCATGTCAAAGATAAACGCCTTTTCCTCCATAAAACCAAACCTTTCATGAAATTTATCAAATTTATCAAGCCCGGCACTTTGCCTTTCCCGCCGACTGCTAATCCTGTGGCTTGATGTTGCCATTCTCATAGGCCAGCAGCAGGCTGTACAAATCAGTAATTTTTTCCTGAATGCGCTTGCCCTCGTCTGTATCCCCTACAGTAGTCACCTTGGATTGCAGCTCAATGGTGCGGGATACCGACTCTATGTCCTTGTTGTTCCGAAGCGCCTCCCTGACATCAGCCACATTCTGATGCTCCAGCAGGCGGAAGCCGCGGGAATTGAAAATCAGGGTATAGCCGGAAATGCCCGTCTTCTTGTGGTAGGCGCGGCAGAAGCCGCCATCAATGCACAGTGCCTTGCCGTCCGCCTTGATAGGGGTTTCACCCTTGGCCACCTTCACCGGCACATGTCCGTTGATGATATGCCCTTCCTTTGGATTCAGGCCAAATTCCTCAAGAATCGCCTCGCATATTTCCTCCCGGTCAACCAGCTCATAGTAAGGGTCAGATGGCTCCTTCCAGGTGCTTTCGTCCTCCAGGAACATCCGCTCAAAGGTGGTAAACTCACGGCCGGAAATCGGTGACAGCAGACCGTTCCACAGGAACCACATAAAATCCAGCGCCCGCTGATCCGCTCCCGACTGCGCCCTGCGTGCCATCAGGTCACAGTAATCCATGTACTCCTTGCCCTTGTATACCTTGCCGTCAAAGGTGACCTCCTTGAAGCTGCCATCCCAGTTCAGCGGCACACAGCCATGGAACAGCAGATTCTGGTTGCAGCAGGTATACACGCTGCCCTTTTTATATATAAAATCCACATGGCGCCTGAGCCGTTCACTTTCAATAAAATAGGACTTCAAATCACCAATCATCTGCTTTTCTTCCTCGGTCAGCTCATAAGGATTCTTGGGGTCCACCGTCGGAAAATAAGCGCTGGACAGCTCATAGCGTTTGCCATTCAGCCGGTAGCAGCTGGCATTGTAGTCCACATTCTGCAACTGCAGGCGGCTCTCCATGCGAAAATCAGGATTTCTGAGAATCAGCTGTCCCTCCAGCTTGAACATAATCATGGAAATTGCCTTCTCGGAGGCCTTGATGGGATTTTCATCGGGATACATCCGCTGGGCATACATAGTCAGAGGACGCAAACTGATGGCATAGCCCTTTTCCAGCACCTCGGTATTCTTGTAGCGCAGGCTGTTCCTGACTACGCCGGCAATACACACCTCGCTGCCACAGGCAGCTCCCATCCACAGGATATCGTGATTGCCCCACTGGATATCCAGCGAATGGTACTCCAGCAGCATATCAAGAATCGTATCAGGGCGGTTGCCCCTGTCAAAGAAATCCCCCACAATGTGCATGTGCCCTACAGCCAGGCATTTGATAAGCTGGGTCAGAGCTACAATAAAATCCTCGGAGCCTCCCACCTGCACAATCATGTTCAGCAGCCTCTTGCTGTACAAAAACTGCGCCCTGTCCGCCTCCGGATGGGTGTTAAAAAGCTCCGTTATCACGCTGCGATAGTTTTTCGGCACAAAGCTCTTCACCTTGGCCAGAGGATATTTGTAGGTCATCAGCTTGCTGACCTCCAGCAGACGGGACAGATTTTCCCGATACCACTCCGGCGTATTTTTCCTCTCTGCCTGCATCTGCTGCATTTTTTCCACCGGATAATAAATCAGGGTACAGAACTCCGCCTTTTCCTCCGTGGTCAGCCTGGCGCCGAAAACATAGTCCACCTTCTCTTTGATAACGCCTGAGCAGTTATTCAGTATATGATAAAAAAGCTCGTACTCACCATGCAGGTCACTGACAAAATGCTCGACCTCCTTCGGCAGGCACAGGCTGGCCTGCAGATTTATCAGGTCAGCATACACCGCTTCCTTTGTCGGATATTTTTCCGCCAGCAGATGCAGATACTTCTGCTTCTGCTTGTGCATAGAACTCTGTGAAGCCATCATTACATTCACCTTCCCTCCAAAAGCTAAAACTCACCCGTATTTACATATTCGTCATACAATTCTTTTTTCCTGCTGAATTCAATCGGATTTTCATAAAAAAATAAAAATACTACCCGCGCCGGAAAAAGACAGGACGCCATCAGCAGGAACAAGGCCAATAGCCAGGCCCTGCTCAAAAAGCATCACATCGAAGCCACGGGTAGTATAAGTAGTATAATATGAATCTTGATATCAGCCCAACAGGTTCAGGAACCAGCTGGAATTCTGATAGGACTGCGCCAGCATGGCCTGGGAGGCCTGCATGAGAATATTGTCGCTGGTGAACTTGGTAATCTCCTTGGCAATATCCGCACCTATCAGGGTGGTCTGGGCCGCAGTGAGATTTTCCGTTTCAGTAGTCAGGTTGCTGTAGGTATAGTCAAGGCGGCTGCTGAGGGCACCCACATTGGTGGACTGCTCCAGAACCTTGTTGATTGCATTATCAATAACGCTGATGGCGGCATTGGCATCCTTTACGGTGCCTACACTGAGATAGGAACCGTCACTGCCAATCAGCCCCAGCGCACGGGCGGAAATGTTGCCAAGGCCTGCCTGAACAGACTGATTGGACTCTGCCCCTACCTGCAGGGTCAGGGAATTGTCCCCCCGCTGCTCCGCGGCGCCGATAGTTTCCGTAAAGTCACTAAGCACGTTGTTGACGGCTTTCTTCTCGTTGCCGCTGGCATCCGTCACGGAAATGTTAAAGCCGGAAATCTCCCCGGCCATTCCGGCATCTGCCGCCTTGACGGTAATGGCGTTCTTGCCATCCACAGTTTCCTGCATTTTGCCTGCGGAATTGATGCCAATCTCATTGGTTGCTCCCAGATTGGTATCAAACACATCGCCACCGCCTGCATTGTTGGCATTCCTGAAGATATCCTCCAGCGTGGTATCCCCGGCCGTATAGCTGGTATGATAGGTCTTGCCATCCTTTACGTATGATACATTGATGGTATCAGTGGCATCAATGCCCAGATTGTCACCGGCGCGACGGGTGAGATCAGTCAGCTTTGTACTGCCTGTCACCTCCGTGCCCAGGCTGGTGTTGGTATAGGCCTGGGTCGTCAGCTGGGTTGCGGAGCTGTTGCTGCCGTTCATGAGCGCCATGCCGTTGAACTCCACCAGCGAATTGTCCGTAATCTGGTCGATATACTGGTTCAGCTCCTTCTGAATGTTGGCCCGGTCGCTGTCCCTGGCAGTGGAATTAGCCGCCGCCAGCGCCTTTTCCTTCATGGTAGTGAGGATATCCAGCGTATTGCTCATGGCGCCATCTGCCACCTTCAGCATGCTGGAGCCGGTCTGGGTGTTGGAGGCCGCCTGCTCAAGACTGCCGATACGGACTCCCATGGATTTGCCGATAGAATAAGTGGACGCATCATCTGCGGCACTGTTTACCTTGTTGCCTGTTGCTATAGCAGTAGCGTGCTTCATAGCTGACGAGTATCTCATATTCAGCTGGTTGAGAAGGGAAAGCTGCTGTGCATAGCTGCCAATCGTTGCCATAATAATTCCTCCTTGAGATTGCTATATTCTGACATCCATGTCGCGATAATCCTAGTCTCTGTACTTATGTTATCGTCATATATAGCTTAAATCTTAACGCCGTCAAAAAATATTACATCTGTAAAAAATCCCCAAAATGTAGTATAATGTTTGCGGTTTATTTACAATGATGGAAACGATGAAGCTTTGGAGGAGAATTGACATATAATGGGAAGTTTCGATTGGCAGGAGCAGCTGGAAAAGCGACGCAAGCGGACAAGATATGAAAGAATCGGCACCCTGGTGCTGCTGGTTTTTATTCTGGGCTTTTCCCTGTGGCGCATTTTTTATGTGGATACGCCGGAATATGCCCTGGACAAGCTGAGCAGGGCGATGGAAACCCGCGATGCGGAAGATTTGGAAAAATACTGTGATATAGATGCCGTTGTGGGGCACGCCTACGATGATCTGACCCGTGACATGTTTGCTCAGGATGCCAAGCTTTCCGACCAGACAAAGGTAATGTTCGAGCAGTTCTACATAAAAATAAAGCCGCAGGTAATCGACGGAACTCATCAGCTCCTGCTGGCCTACACAGACAAGGGTACATGGCCTTATCCCGGCGGCGACAATATACTGAAGGGGCGGCAGCTGGGCATAGATTACGAATACCTGGTTGAACGCTCCCAGCTGAGAAACACAAAATTCGTAAAAATTGAAAGCGTCAGTCACACCAAGGATACCGCTCTGGCAAAAATACAGGTGCGGGATGAATATACCGGCACCATGTTTACGCTGAACCTGATGCTGAACCAGCGGGAGGACAACTGGCAGGTCACAAAGATACTGAATTACCGCGATTTTCTTGATTTTATAGGGCCAATCCAGACCTCCGGCCTCATGGCATACACCAGGGCAACAGAGGATATCATCGACAAATACAACGACATTCTGGATACACAGCAGACAAACTTCAGGAAGATGACCACCACGGAAAACGGACGGCTCACAGGCTCCCAACGGGACAAGCTGACAAGCTATATCAGGTCCGATATCATTCCTGCTCTGGAAAAACGCCAGCAGGAGCTGGATGAGGTGCCTGTCAATGACGGCGCCCAGTACCTGAAGGAGCTGCGCAGCCAGGAAGCCAAGCTCTCCATCGAAAGCTGGCAGCATTTCCTCACGGGCATAGAAACCGACAACACCAGCGAACTGAATACCGCCAAGGCCTTCCACGCCGAAGCCCTTGATATTCAGCACCGCATCGAGGATATTCTTAAAAACAGCGCCGTCAGCAAGGTATCCAAGACCATTCCCTAACAATTGGGTAAATTTCAGTTTGTAAAAAGAGATTTCAGTTTGTCGTAGTGGTTGTACGATACTTTGGTGACAATATGAATTGAATTAATTTGTTAGTTCGTGGACTCTGTTCAGACATTAAAAAGGGGTGAGCAGGGGCAATACCTATAGAAAACACGCTCGCGCTCCTCATTGTGCCTAGCGGATGCTAAGCTCTCGCTTCGCCTGATGGCTCGCGAATCGCTAAGCACCGAGGCACAACAAAGGTTTTCTATAGGTACAGCCCCAACTCGCCCCTCTCTTTGTCTGAACAGATACAACAGAACTCAAACTTCGCACACGGAAAACATCCCGTATGCCTTGATAAATCAGCTTGAA
>CAMFES010000017.1 GCA_945949525.1 uncultured Veillonellaceae bacterium | reverse complement strand
ACCGCAGCTGCAGCCCTGAAATCCTTGCCAATACAATGACCAAGCAGCTCCCTGTTACCTAGATAGAACAATTCTATGCTTGCATCCGCAGCCATCTGCCGGTAGCGCTTTTTCGTCTCCTCCGAGGCATCCGCAGCCACCAGCAGCAATCTGGCTTTCCTTCCTTCCACTGCCTTGGTCACGGCAAAATCACCGGAGGCTACACGCCCTGCCCGCTGTGCCATGCCCAGCAGATTAAAAATCTTCTGTTCGTTCATAATTCATGAAAAGAGCTGATCTCTCAGCTGGTCATAAACCGCCTTGTCAATGGCTCCCTTAAAGGAACGTTCAAAACGATGCTCCCTGACAGCCTTTTCAAAGCACTCCTTGCTGTTGCAGATATATGCACCCCGGCCAGCTTTCTTGCCGGTCATATCCACGGAAAACTCCCCTTCCGGACTGCGCACGATGCGCACCAGCTCCTTCTTGGGCTTCTGCTCCTGACAGCCCAGGCACAGCCTGGCAGGAACCTTCTTTACTGCAGCCATGACTATACTTCCTCGCCGTTCTCATCCTCGGCATCAGCTTCCGCCACGGACTCTGCGTCCTCCGCAGCAGCCTCTGCTTCATCATCAGCCTCGAAGTTATCATTCTCAAACTCGGCCAGAAAATCCTCGCCGTTCATCTCGTCCTCTGCCTCGTCGCAGGCCTCCTCCGGCAGCGACGGCAGGAACTCGCCCTCCTCCTCAGCCTGAGTCTCGCTCTTGATATCAATCTTCCAGCCGGTCAGCTTGGCCGCAAGGCGGGCATTCTGTCCTTCCTTGCCGATAGCCAGGGAAAGCTGATAATCAGGCACAACCACTCTGGACATCTTCTCATTCTCAGCCACATCCACGCTGACCACCTTGGCCGGGCTAAGGGCGTTGGCAATATACACTGCCGGGTCCTCGCTCCATTTTACAATATCAATCTTCTCGTTGCGCAGCTCATCTACGATGGCCTGAACGCGGAAGCCTCGGTGACCGACACAGGAACCGATAGGATCCACGCTCTCATCCTTGGCATACACGGCAATCTTGGAACGCATGCCGGCCTCACGGGCAACGGACTTAATCTCCACGATGCCGTCATGAATCTCCGGCACCTCCAGCTCGAAAAGGCGCTTCAAAAGGTCAGGATGCGTTCTGGAAAGCAGTACCTGCGGCCCCTTGGTGCTGTTCTTTACCTCGATGATAAGGGCCTTGATGCGGTCATTTACCACATACTCCTCACTGGCAATCTGCTCCGTCTGGGGCATAATCGCCTCTGTTCTGCCCAAATCCACGTAGACATTCCTGTTCTCCACACGCTGCACAATACCTGTTACAATATCACCCTCGCGGCTGGAAAACTCCTCATAGATAATGCCCCGCTCCGCCTCACGGATGCGCTGCACCACCACCTGCTTGGCAGTCTGGGCAGCAATACGGCCAAAATTGGCAGGAGTTACCTCCACCTCCAGGGTATCACCCAGCTGATATTCAGGCGAAACCTGATGTGCCATAGCCAGCGAAATCTCCTGAATGGTATCCTCTGCTTCCTCCACCACGGTCTTGATAGCATAGACATGATACTGTCCGCTGGTGCGGTCAAGAGTAACACGTACATTCTGAGCGGCGTTGAAATTGCGCTTGTACGCAGCCACAAGCGCCGCCTCTATTGCATCGAAGAGAATCTCCGGATTAATGCCCTTCTCCATTCCCAGCTCCCGGAAGGCCGCCATAAAACCGCGGTCCTTATCCTCTGCTGCCTTTGCTTTCTTGCTTTTTGTAGTTCTGGTAGCCACTACTATTTTACCTCCTAAACTATATGACTGGTTACCAATCATCCTGTGATTTTGCCTTGCCCATTAAAAATCTATATGCAGGTTCACCTTGGCCACTTTACTCATAGGAATAACCCGTTCATCCACGGTCACATTCTCGCCATCGTATGCCTTCAGCTCACCCGTAATGACCTTTTCCCCCTCCAGCGGCGCAAACAGGCTCACATCAACCATCCTGCCCTGCTCCCGCTGGAAGTCCTTCGGCTTTTTCAGCTCCCTGTCAAGTCCGGGTGAGGACACCTCCAGAATATAGCTGGTCTTGATTAAATCCTCTGCATCAAGAACCTCCTCCAGACGGCCGCTCAGCTCCTGGCAGTCATCAATCTCTATGCCGCCCTCCTTGTCAATAAAGACCCGGAGATACCAGTCGCGCTCCTTTACATAGTCCACCGCCACCAGCTCCAGCGGCGAGCCGTCAATCAGCTCCTCCACAATCCTCTCTACCTCGGTTTCGATTCTGCTAGCCAAACAAAATTCCTCCCTTCCCCACAGCATCAGTCCGGATAATCGTCAAAAAATCCGCACCAAAAGGCTGAAACAAGCTGAAATTTATTATTTCAAAGAAAAGAGTGGGTGAATCACCCACTCCCGAAAAGACTTAAATCAATTGCTAGACCTATTGTAGCATTTTAAACAGCATTTGTAAATAGGTCACAGAAAAAATCTGTTTTACTGCGCGACGCCATTCTTGATTTCCCTGTCATAATCCTTATCATCAAAAATTCTTGGCCGGTCAGGATTGAACCTTTTGTTGATGATGCTGCGGGCAGGGTCATAGTCCGCCGTCTGGATGTCCACAATATCCAGCATGGTATGAATCATATCATCAGTCATGTACGGATTGTTCACCGCCTGCTGGATGGCGGCCCACTTTTCCGGATGCAGCTCCTTGAACTTGTCCGAGGCCCAGATAATCACAGGAATCTCAATCATGTGACGGCTTGGATTTTCCTCAATATGGCCTGTGAAGCCTCCCTCATCATACACGGCCTCGCCGTGATCCGGCACATAGACCACGATGGAATCCTCCCCGGTGCAGCGGAATTTATCAATGATGCCGCTGACAATATAATCATTGTAGTAAAGGGCATCATCATACTGGGCAATCACCGTCTTCTGTGCCTCATTTACATCCAGCTGTATATCATCCTTGGTAAACTTGGTAAAGATATACGGAAAGCGGTTGTAATACAGGCCATGCCCCCCCATCAGATGCACCACGTAAAAGTTCTTTTTCTCATCACGCTGGGCAATGGCCTCGTCCACCAGCGGAAACAGCGCACCGTCCTCCAGTCCGTCATCCTCCCTGGAATCGCGGATTCTGGTAAAATGGCTCACATTGCTGTGGGCAGCATAAATCTGCGCCACGTTGCCCCAGATGCCGGAGCTTTCCTGGTTGGACAGCCAGTGGGTCTTGTACCCGGCGCTGTTCATGATATCAACCAGATTGCTGTACTCATACCACGGCTTGTCAGCTTCGTGGTTGCAGAAGGTAAACAGCTTGCTCAGCACCGCAATGGTGGTAGAATGCGGGCTGACCACATCCCTGAACACGCTGATTTCTCCCCGCGCCGCCATATCATCCAGATTCGGCGTGTTTGGCAGGTAGTAGCCGTACAGGTGCATGTGGTTCCTGTTGGTGGATTCCCCCAGGATGAACACCACATTCTTGATCTTGCCGTCGTTTCTGGTCAGCTCCACATTGGCATCCAGATGGCTGGACAGCTCCCGGTACGCCCTGATATTGTCAATGGCCGTAGAGGAGGACAGCACCAGCCTCTGCATTGGGAACATAGTATCCCACAGCACCTCGATATGCAGGCTGAACAAAATCACCGTGTAGGTAATGTTCACCACCAAAAGGCAGCTGGTCAGCACCCTTTTTCCCACGGTATCAAAGTGCAGCTTCCTCCAGGGCTTGTTGATAAAAAGCCACGTCCCCCCTGACAGCAGGAGAACCACCAGAATCCACTCCTGAACACCCATGTACATGGTGACAAACTCCCCTGCCTCCTTCATATTGGTTTCCAGCAGGGAAGCCACCACGCCCACGCCAATCAGGGCCGTATAGTTGTACACCACCACGCCCTCGATGGCAAAAGGCACAAAGAAGACCGCCAGCAGCACCGCCTTCAGTATCCTCTGGGCCAGACGCGGCAGAAAATCAATCAGAAAAACCAGCAGCAGATTTACCAGCAGCATAAAGCTGGCAAAGGAAAACATCGCCTCGCCATTTTTCTTCATAACCATGTAACAGCACATGGGCAGGCAGTTGAACACAAAAAACGCCAGATAAAACGCCCCCTGCCGCTCCAGCAGATGGCAGGTACCCATGATGAATTTGTCTAAAAGCTGTTTCACTTGTCCCTACTCCTTCCCCTATAGCTGATTCATCATCCTGTGGGTCTGGGGAATCACCCTGACATCGGACAGCAGCTTCAGCGCCCTCTGCTGCAGCTCCAGAACCATCCCCGGCTCAGCGGCGGGTACGCCGTTTACCGGCGTCACTGGCTGAAGCACCAGCAGAACCGACGGCTCCACGTCAGCTATCAGCCTCACCGCCCGGTCAAAATCCTCTTCCGCCAGATTGCCGGGAATAACCAGCTTTACATAGACATCCTTTCCCGCTTCCACGGCCAGCCGCAAAAACCTTTCATGCTCCGCCCACATTTCCCGGCCTGTTTCCCGCGGCAGCTTGATATCCATGCTGATGATATCAACCAGCGGCAGTATTTCCGAGAGCCTGTCCGGCAGCGTGCCATTGGTTTCCAAAAAGCGCCTGCAGTTCACCAGCGGCAGAAGCTCCCGAAGAAAGCCTGCCTGCAAAAGGGGTTCCCCGCCGGTAAAGCTCACCGCCTGATGAGGCACCGCCTGCAGAAATTCGTTGATATAGGCCGCCAGCTCATGAGCCTCCACCGGATTCATGATTTCCCGGAACCGCCTTGCGCCGGGCGCTATTTCCACATTGCACATGAGATGCGTCCCCGGCGCATTTTCCGTATCACAGTAACGGCACTGCAGATTGCAGCCCTCAAAGCGGACAAAAAGCTGACGGCAGCCTGCATAGCGCCCCTCCCCCTGCACGGAGGAAAATACTTCAATCAGATTAGCCTGCATCCTGCACCTCACTCAGAATAAACAACATAAGACTTGGGCGACTCCCAGACCTTTATTTCTGCCAGCTGCACATGAGGCATGCTGCGGAAAAATTCAGAGCCCGCCATCTCACCATAAATGTACATGGCAATATTCTCCGCCGTAGGATTTTTTCCGTCGGCGAAGGCAGGCAGCTCGTTCAGCATGCGGTGATCCAGTGTTTCCAAAAGCTCCCTGAGCTTTCCCTTCACCAGCTTAAAGTCCACCAGCATGCCAAGCGTATCCAGCTTTTCCCCCTTGACCACAGCCTCAACAGTCCAGCTGTGGCCATGCAGCCTGTCACACTTGCCGGGATACCCGGCCACCCTGTGCGCAGCCTCAAACTCCGCACTTACATGTATCTCAAACATAAATCACTATACCTCCCGATTCTACGGCGAAAAACAAATCCCCGCCGGCTGATAAAGAAAGAGGCCCCCCGCGGAAGCCTCCGAACAAGTACAGCATCCCCCTGCGCTGTTACAGCGGACACACCTGCACTATTTATTTCTTGGCCTTCATCAGCTGATCATAGCTGATGGACCTGGTATGCTTGGTATGGCTCCACTCATGGTCATTCCGCTTGAAAAAGCCGATGAACACGATAGGAATCCATGAATAAATAAACACAGGATACAAAAGCAGGTAGAACCATGCCTTCAGCCTTGCCCTGATCTTCAGAAGAATAATCATCGGCAGGATGTACTGTCCCAGCATGATGGCAGTCATCAGCTCCGACGGCATAAAGGTATATATGCTGGTGTAGAACTGTCCGAACCACAGCTGGCAGTAGCTGGCAACAATGAAGAAGGTGGATATCAGCAGGAAATGAGGCTGCAAAAGATATATACAGCCATCCAGAATCCTGATATCGCGCCTCTTGATGCCCTCCCGCAGCATGACAGGTATAAAGCGGTGAGCCACATCAAACTGCCCCTGTGCCCAGCGCTTTCTTTGATTCCAGGACTGCATAAAGGTCAGCGGCTTCTCATCATACACGATGGCATCGTGGGCCCAGGTGGTCTTGATGCCCTCAGCCAGCGACTTCATGGTAAACTCCATATCCTCTACCAGACAGGTGGCACGCCAGCCATGACGCTGCAGCACCTCCGTGGTAATGCACATGCCGGTGCCGCCCAGCACCGCCGAAAGCCCCAGATTGGTCTTGGCCAGATGAGAAATATGGTCAATAACCCAGAAAGCGATGGCAAAGGTGCCTGCCACCCACGTATCATACGGATTCTTGGCATCCAGATAGCCCTGAATAATCTTGGCGCCCTTGCACAGATGATGGTTCATCTCCATGAGGAAGTTCGGATGCACCAGATTGTCCGCATCAAAAATGCACACCGCATCATATTTCTTGTCCATGGCAAACAGCTTCTCAAACATCCACTCCAGCGCATAGCCCTTGCTCTTCTTGGTAGGATGGGTGCGCTCGCAGACGATGGCCCCGGCATCACCGGCCACCCTGGCAGTATTGTCGGAGCAGTTATCCGCAATAACGTAGATATCATACAGCTCCTTGGGATAGTCCAGCTGCTGCAGGTTCTCCACCAGCTGGCCGATAACCGCCTGCTCGTTGTGGGCCGCCACAATCACCGCCATCTTCTTCTCAGGCGTAGTAATCTTCTCTTCCTTAAAACGCCACAGGCCAAAAAAGCCGATAAAGAAAAAATACACCGTAAACAGGAAGATAATTATCTGAAGTGGTACCATCACTATATCAAATGGAAAATTCATTTACTAATTTCTCCTTTATTTGCTATTTGCCGCTTTCTCCCTTATTTTCCGGCCAGGTTGACAGCATGGTTGATTATGCCAAAAACTGCATAGGCCGCAAAAACAGCAAACAGGACTGCATAGACGACAGCATCCAGCCCCCATACAAGAATCCCTGCAAAAACAACAGCTGCCACCAGCTTGGCCACGAGGTTCATCTTCTCCCCGTCACCCTTGAAATCAGGATAATGCACCGTGCTGATCATCAGGTAGCCAACCACCATAACCAGCACAGGATAAGCGTAGGACAGCTGGTTCAAATCAAAGCCAATGCCCCTGAAAAGCAGGGTGGAGGTGGCAATCAGGCAGCCGCCGGCCGGTATGGCCAGCCCCATAAAATACCCATGCACCACGGTGGTATTCACGTTGAAGCGGGCCAGACGCCCCATGCCGCAGACAGCAAAGAAAATGGCCGCTATCCAGCCAAAAACGCCAAACTCGTGCAGCTGAAGGCTGTAGGCCAGGACGGCAGGTGCCGCACCAAAGGAAACCAGATCGCACAGGGAGTCCATCTCCTTGCCGATTTCACTGCTGACCTTCAAGGCGCGGGCAGAGCGGCCATCCAGACCGTCAGCCACCAGAGCCAGCAGTATGCATACTGCAGCCGTACTCAGCTCCCCATTGAAGGTAGACAGGATTGAACACATACCAAAAACAAGATTCATGGAGGTCAAGCCATTTGGTATCCACGATTTACTAAACATTATTTAATCCTCCCCAGAACACTTTCACCGCCACGGACCTTATCGCCCTTCTTTACCAGCACCTCTACGTCAGCAGGCACCACCAGCTCCGTACAGGAGCCAAACTTTATCAGGCCATACACCTGCCCCTTCTCCATGTTGTCATCCAGCGTTACCCAGGAAACAATGCGGCGGGCCAGAATCCCGGCAATCTGGGTCACCGTAACCCGGAAGCCGTCGGCATTCTCGATGCCCAGCATGTGGCGCTCGTTTTCAAAACCCACCTCGTCCTTGTAGGCCGGGCGGAAGCGTCCGCACACGTACTTCTGGCACTTGATTTCACCGGCAATAGGACTGCGGTTCACATGAACGTTGAACACGGACAGGAAAATGATAATCTTCCTGCACGGTCCCTTGACGAACTCGTCCTCCTCCATCTCCACCACATCCTGCACGGTGCCATCAGCCGGAGAAACAATCAGGCTTTCATCCATGGGAATCTCGCGGGCGGGATTCCTGAAAAAATATGTAAAATAACAGGCCAGAATCACCGGCAAAATCACGCCGCCGATGCCAAAGCCAAAATACAGCACCACCGCCAGAACAAGGGCGGCCGCTATGTAAATATATCCTTCCCTGACTACAGGGCCACGATTCATTATCACGCACCTCCGGTCAAAATCACTTTTTACTTGCCACGACCTTCAAGACAAACCTTGGCAGGGCCAAAAGCCTTCCAGCGCGGCTAGGCTGCTTCAATCCCCTGAAAAGCCACTCCAGCTTGGCCTTCTGCATCCAGAGAGGCGCCCGCTGCATGACACCTGCCATTACGTCCAACGTGCCGCCGACGCCGATGGATACCGGCACCCCCAGCTCCTGCAGATGTTTTTTCAGCCATTTTTCCTGCTTTGGCACACCGAGAGCCACCAGCAGGATATCCGGCTCCGCCGTCCTGATGTCAGCAATAATCT
Source organism: uncultured Veillonellaceae bacterium (assembly GCA_945949525.1). Lineage (GTDB taxonomy): Bacteria > Bacillota > Negativicutes > Selenomonadales > Selenomonadaceae > Anaerovibrio. The sequence continues at coordinate 19,819 of CAMFES010000017.1, read as the reverse complement.
GCGGCTCATCCGCCTCCGTGAAAAAGCCATTCCTGGTTCCCACAACCTGAATGCCCGGATACAGCTCCTCCGCCTTGGCTTTCGCCTTGTCAGCCACCCCCGGAGCAGAACCAAAGAAATATATCCTGTGCCCCAGGGCCGGTGCCTCACGCATCAGCTCCTGAGCCAGATCATAGCCTGCCACCCTTTCCGGCATAGGCTCTCCCAGATGACCGGCGGCCCATACCGTACCGGCACCATCCGGCACCACCAGATCCGCCTGATTCAAAATATCCTTTAACTCTCTATCCTCTGTAGACCGCATCAGCATCTCGGCATTAGCGGTAGCCACCAGCGCGCATCTCTTTTCCGCAATAAACCGCTGAACCGCTTCCACAGCCTGAGCCATAGTAAGGGAATTCACCCTGACGCCGAGAATCTCCACCTGCTTCAATGGCATCCATCTACCTCCCAAATACGAATTCAAACTCAAAAATTCCAACCTACATTTTAGCACAAAGCACCACAGATTAACAATATCTAAAATGAATAAATGCAAATTTGCACGGCAAAAACAGCACTATCTTTGACACTGCCTTTGCTGCCGCAAAGCATCACACAAAAAACAAGTGCAGCTGCCAGAGCTAATCCCCCTCCGACAACTACACCTTGCTTTTATTATGGCACTGAAAAGCAGCAGCCTCAAATCATCCGCCTGCCGCTTCTTATTCACCTCACAACAGCCCCGCCAAATCAGAGGATGTCAATATGCTCCCCGGCCAGAGCCTTGTTCATGCTGCGCACGGCACAGAACTTGCCGCACATGGAGCAGGTATCATCATGCTCAGGAGAACGATCCGCACGGATAGCCTTGGCAGTTTCAGGGTCCAGGGCGCACTCCCACTGGGCCTCCCAGTCCAGCTTGCGACGGGCATCCCCCATCCTGTCATCAATCTCCCTGGCACCTCGTACACCCTTGGCAATATCGGCCGCATGAGCCGCAATCTTGCTGGCAATGATACCCTGCTTTACATCCTCCACATTCGGCAGGGCCAGATGCTCAGCCGGAGTAACATAGCACAGGAAGGCCGCACCGCTCATGGCCGCCATAGCGCCGCCAATGGCAGCAGTGATATGGTCATACCCCGGTGCAATATCCGTTACCAGAGGGCCAAGCACATAGAACGGCGCCCCCTGGCAGATGGTTTCCTGCACCTTCATGTTGGCGGCAATCTGATCCATCGGCACATGGCCAGGCCCCTCAACCATTACCTGAACATCCTTTGCCCAGGCCCGCTTCGTCAGCTCCCCAAGGCGCACCAGCTCCTCTATCTGGCACACATCGGTAGCATCGGCCAGACAGCCCGGACGGCAGGCATCACCAAGGGATACCGTAACATCGTACTCACGGCAGATATCGAGAATCTCATCATAATATTCATAGAACGGATTTTCATTACCGGTCATGGACATCCAGGCAAAAACCAGTGAGCCGCCCCGGGAAACGATATTCATCTTGCGCTTGTGCTTCTTTATCTGCTCAATGGTCTTTCTGGTAATGCCACAATGCAGGGTGACAAAATCCACACCATCCTGGGCATGCAGGCGCACCACATCGATAAAATCCTTTGCTGTCAGCGTATCCAAATCCCGCTGATAATGAATGACGCTGTCATACACAGGCACAGTGCCAATCATAGCCGGGCACTCGCTGGTCAGCTTCTGCCGGAAAGGCTGGGTATTGCCATGGCTGGACAAATCCATAATCGCCTCCGCCCCCAGATTCACAGCAGACATGACCTTCTGCATCTCTATGTCATAATCCTTGCAGTCGCGGGACACGCCCAGATTTACGTTGACTTTGGTGCGCAGCATGGAACCAACGCCCTCAGGCTCCAGGCACCGATGATTTACATTGGCAGGAATTGCCACCTTGCCGCAGGCCACCAAAGGCATCAGCTCCTCTACAGTCATGCGCTCCTTGGCTGCCACCTTTTCTATTTCCGGTGTCACAATCCCCTTGCGGGCTGCCTCCATCTGGGTTTTATACTCTCTTGCCATTACACTACTTCCTTTCCGGCTCTTCCTGCCCACATTACCGCCATATACGGCGTATGAGCATTTTCCTACAATAATATTTACACAACATCTACACCCGATTGTCAATGCATGCCGGCAAACAAAAATGGCATGCCATATCACCAGCCACAAAGCTGCAGGCATACCACCACACTGCATGATTTCCCTACGTTGGCATTACCCACATCAGGTTTCCGGTCTAGGTGCTAAACCTACTCTCAGCCTGCTGCCGCAAGCTCCCACTCCACACATTCTACCATTATTCCCTATTAAATTCAACTATATTTCGCACCAAACTTCTCCTTTCTGCAAATTGCCTGCATCCACCTGCTTATATCATCTGACACTCTGATACAACGATTTGTATCTTAATGATATTTGCGTTATAATATAATTGTCATTTATGGCATAATATTATACCTTGGCAGCCGCCCTGGTACTAAAAGGAGAATTACATGATTACAAAAGAACTTATCGACGAAATTAATGCCCTTGCAAGAAAACAAAGGTCAACAGGCCTGACTGACGAAGAAAAAATCCGTCAAAATCAGCTAAGAAAAAAATATTTAGCAGGATTTCGGGAAAATATGAAGAATATACTAGACAGGGTAGAAATTGTGGATGAAATTCCCGATAGTAAACTTAACTAACTAATAGCAACTCTTTTTCCATCAATATCAATTCGGAAATTATACAAATTTTAACAAAATTGAAATTTTGTTCTTGGGATGTTTTAATTTGTTATACAAATTATGAAAAAATAACCGTTATTTATAGTTTTTATTGACAAGAAAAAACAAAAACTTTATACTATTTGTAGAGAATGTTAGGGGTAACATAGGAGTTTTTTCGGGGTTATTGATTAAGTAATTTTTTATATTAAGGAGATGTTTTATATGTCCACTAGTGCAACAAATTTTGGTCCTGTAAAAATTACCGAGACCGTACTGCGTGATGCTCATCAGTCCCTGCTGGCAACTCGCATGCGTACAGAGCAGATGCTTCCTATGCTGTCCGCTTTGGACAAGATCGGTTACAATGCATTGGAAGCCTGGGGCGGTGCTACCTATGATTCCTGCCTCCGTTTCCTGAACGAGGATCCATGGGAGCGCCTTGATACTCTCAAGGCAAACCTGAACACCCCTATCCAGATGCTGCTTCGTGGCCAGAATCTGCTGGGCTACAACCATTATTCCGATGACGTGGTTCGTGCTTTCGTAAGAAAGGCTTCCGAGCATGGTGTTGGCGTATTCCGCATCTTTGATGCACTGAACGACGTTACCAACCTGAAGACTGCTATTGCTGCAGCTTTGGAAGCAAAGGAAAAACCGCATGTGCAGGGCTGCCTTGTATACACCATCAGCCCGTTCCATACCAACCAGACCTTCGTTGATCTGGCTATCAAGCTGAAGGAGATGGGCGTTCATTCCATCTGCATCAAGGATATGTCCGGCTTGCTGAAGCCTTATGTGGCTGAGGATCTGGTAAAGAAGCTGAAGGAGCAGGTTGGTCTGCCAATCGAGCTGCATACCCATTACACCTCCGGCTTTGGCTCTATGACCTATCTGAAGGCTATTGAGGCCGGTGTCGACATCATCGACTGCGCACTGTCCCCACTGGCAAACGATACCTCCCAGCCATGTACCGAAACCATCGTTGCTACTCTGGAGGGTATGCCTCGTGATACCGGTCTGGATCGTCAGGCTATGGACCCTATTGCAAAGCATTTCCTGCAGGTTAAGAAGGACATCATGAAGGAGTTCAACCTGCCTGGTTACTTTGATGTAAATCCAAAGGTTCTGGACTTCCAGATTCCTGGCGGCATGCTTTCCAACATGGTAAACCAGCTGAAGGAGATGGGCGCTGCTGACAAGTATCAGGAGCTTTTGGATGAGATGCCTCGCGTACGTGAGGATTTGGGCTTCCCTCCACTGGTAACTCCATCCTCCCAGATTGTCGGCACCATGGCTACCATGAACGTAATCATGCAGGCTAATGGCCAGCCTCGCTACAGCATGGTTCCTAACGAGGTTCGTGACCTTGCCCGCGGCAAGTTCGGCAAGACGCCAAAACCTGTTAAGCCTGAGGTTCTGGCTGCTATGAAGATTAAGCCGGAAGAGATGATTACTGACTGCGCTGTCGCTGACGCAAAAGAGCCGAAGATGGCTGACTTCCGCAAGGAGCTGGCTGCCAAGAAGGTTGACAAGAAACTTGCTCCTATCAAGGCTAACCTTGCCAGCGTAGATGCAGGTATCTACGAGCAGGTTCGTGATACCCAGATTGCCAAGATGATTGACGAGATTCCGGAGGAGGATGTACTCTCCTATGCCCTGTTCCCACAGGTTGCTCTGGACTTCTTCGAGAAGAACGGCCGTCTTTGATTCGCATATACATAGTGTTCAATCTTGAATATCTATGACCTGTATCCATCCGGAGGGGGAATATCATTCCCCCTCCTTTTTTAATGCGCTTGTAAAAAAACAGAAATACCTGCCAGCCAGTTCTCCCGGCCAGCAGGTATTTCTGCTTGAATATACAATGTTCAGCCCCCTCTGTAAAACATATTGCCAACCACAACATCACAGCAAAACAGCATAATTTCGCCTTCCATAAAAAAATCGCAGAATATAGACAATATGCTCTTCATTATTTATTCTGTAAACCATAACATAATTTTTTATAACAACCTTCCTATAACCAAGCTCATTTAGTCTTTTATCATGGCAAAGCTCGTACATAAACGGAGCCACAGAAAGCTTTTCATAGCACTGCCCTACCTCATCTGCAAGCTCTTTAGCAGCAGGAAGATTGTTCAATTCCATTGCAATATAATTAAAGATATTGTCCAAATCCCTTGCTGCCGCTGCCGTTTCTAACACACTATATGTCATATTTTTTCCTCAACCTATATAACGCTGCACCAGCCTCTGCTACCCTGCCCGCAGCTATATCTTCTTCTGCTTCCGAAATATTTTTATAAATCTCCTGCATGCAGACCTTCTCTTCATAGGCCTGTATGCTCATTATTACCATATCTCCATAGCCATTCTTTGTTATATATATAGGTTCTGACGATTCATGACACATATTGGAAATTTCAGCTGTATTTTTCAAATCCCGTATTGGTATAATTTTAGGCATAGCGTCCCCTCCTGACATCATAATTGTGTCATAATTATACCACAAACGAATACTTTTTCCAATCTCTATTTCACAGAATAACGTCGCAGTAACCATGCCCGCACGCAAAAATACCTGCCAGCCAGTTCTCCCGGCCAGCAGGTATTTCTGCTTCCATGCGATATTTTAATTCCACGCAGCTATCAACAAGTATGCCACTACATGCACTTCATCAATCCACAGGACGGATGCCGGTCTTGCCGGTAAACTTGTGGTAGCTGCCGCCGTTGTGACGGTTGATAAGCTCGGAGAAAATCTCCTCCGGCTTGATGTTGTGATAGGCCAGCAGTACCAGGCAGTGATACCACAAATCCCCCATCTCATAGACAATCTCATCCTTGTTGAGATTTTTGGAGGCTATGACGGTTTCTACCGCCTCTTCCCCTACCTTTTTCAGAATCTTGTCCTGTCCCTTCTCAAAAAGGTAGTTTGTATAGGAGCCTTCCTTCGGGTTCAGCTGGCGATCCTTGATGACAGCATACAGCTCATTCATAATACCGGCCAGGGCATTCTCATCTGCCACCGGCTGCTCCACTACGGCCAATGCCTTGTCATTTGGCAGCAGACGCCGTCCGCTGAAGCAGGAATAGGTACCTGTATGGCAGGCACCGGAGCCCTGCTGATGCACTATCACCAAAATCGTATCCCCGTCACAGTCATAGTACATATCCTTGACCTCCTGCATATTGCCGGAGGTTGCCCCCTTGTTCCACAGCTCCTGACGACTGCGGCTCCAGAACCATGTAGTTCCGGTTTCCAGCGTTTTCTGCAATGACTCCTGGTTCATATAGGCCAGCATCAGCACCTGGCCGTTTTCCTCCTGTACCACAGCCGGTACAAGTCCATTGGCATCAAATTTAATCATCGAAATATCCAGCATCAGAATCTAACCTCCACTCCGCGGGATTTGAGATAATCCTTTACCTGACGCACGGTGTACTGCCCGTAGTGAAACACGGAGGCAGCCAGCACTGCATCTGCCTTTCCCTCGGTCAGCACATCATAAAAATGCTCCATTTTGCCTGCACCGCCAGAGGCGATAACAGGCACATCCACGGCCTCGGACACAGCCCTGGTCAAAGGAATATCATAGCCATCCTTGGTTCCATCTGCATCCATGCTGGTCAGCAGAATCTCCCCTGCGCCCAGCTCCGTGGCACGCTTTACCCACTCAATTACATCAATGCCGGTAGGCGTCCTGCCTCCATTGACATAGACCTCCCATTTTTCCTCGCCGCAGCGGCGGGCATCCACGGCCAGCACAATGCACTGGCGGCCAAACTTCTCCGCTCCCTGACGGATAATATCAGGATTTTTTACAGCCGCAGTGTTGACAGAGGTCTTATCCGCACCTGCCTTCAGCATTTTCCGCATATCCTCGGTGGTGCGGATGCCGCCGCCGATAGTAAAAGGAATAAACACCTGGGAGGCGCAGTCCCTGGCCACCTGCACGATGGTGTCGCGCTGCTCGTTGGAGGCCGTAATATCCAGAAAGACCAGCTCATCGCACCGCTCCAAATCATAGCGGTGAGCCAGCTCTACAGGATCTCCCGCATCCCGCAGTCCCACAAAATTTGTTCCCTTTACTACACGGCCTCCCTTGACATCAAGACAGGGAATAATGCGCTTTGTGTACATAACTATGCCTCCCCGGTTTCTCTGCCCTCAACAAGAGCAATGGCTTCCTGCAAATCAAGACTGCCCGTATAAATGGACTTGCCCACAATAACGCCCTCAATGCCGTCCTTTTCGTAAGGAAGCAATGCCCTGATATCCTCCATGGACTTCACGCCGCCGGAGGCCACTATTTTCACGCCGCTTTCCCTGGCCAACCTGGCTGTTGCCTCCACATTCACTCCGGCAAGAGTGCCATCACGGGAAATATCAGTATATATAATCGTCCTGACACCGGCCTTGGCCATTTCCTTTGCCAGTGCCGTAACCTCCACATCACCGGATACGCCCCAGCCGTCAACTGCCACTATGCCATCCTTTGCGTCAATCCCAACGACGACGCGATCGCCGTATTTGCCGCACGCCTCCTTTACCAGCTCCGGATTCCTGACAGCCACCGAGCCGAGAATAACACGCTGTACCCCCAGAGCCAGTACCTCGTCAATATTTTCCATAGTGCGGATACCGCCGCCCAGCTCCACGGGAATATTTACCGTGTCCACAATCCTCTTTACCACGTCAAGATTGACCGACCTTCCGGCAAGAGCCCCGTCCAGATCCACCAGATGCAGGAATTTTCCTCCCTGAGCCTCCCATTTGGCGGCCATCTCCTCCGGCTTGTCACTGAACACTGTTTCCTGGGAAAAATCACCTTTGAACAGGCGTACGCACTTGCCACCGCGAATATCTATAGCAGGAAAAATTACCATATTTCCTCTCCTATCACATCTCAATAAAATTCTTCAAAACCTGCAGTCCCACATCACCTGATTTTTCCGGGTGGAACTGGGTGGCCATCACATTGTCCCTTGCCACAGCCGCTGTCAGCTGTTCGCCGTACTCCGTAACAGCCGTGATGATGCTGCTGTCATCCGGCACGCAGTGATAGCTGTGTACAAAATAAAAATACGGATGCTCCCCCAGGTTCTTAAACAAAGGATGCCGCGGCTCCGAAAAATTCACCGAATTCCAGCCCATGTGCGGCACCTTCAGCCCCGGTGCATTAATGCGGCGCACCATGCCCTTGAAAATCCCCAGTCCCTTGGCACCAGGCGATTCCTCACTGCCCTCGAACAAAATCTGCTCACCGATACATATCCCCAGCAAAGGTGTACCATCCGCAATCTTCTGCCTGATGGCCGGAATCAGCCCCGTAGCCTCCAGATTGCTCATGCATTCGCCAAAATCGCCAACTCCCGGCAGTACCAGCTTTTCTGCTGACAGGATAAGCTGTTCATCACCAGTCACCACCACATCGTCAGTAAACTGCAGGAGAGCCTTTTCTACGCTGAACAAATTGCCTACACCATAATCTATAACCGCAATCATCTATTGCCTGCCTCCTAACGCCCCTTACAGCATTCCCTTGGTGGATGGAATTTCGTCTGCCGTTTCCGGATTTATCTTCACAGCAGCATGCAGGGCACGTCCTAGTGCCTTGAAAATCGCCTCCACCTTATGATGGGAATTAGTTCCATACATGACCTTTACATGGAGGGTAATCCCCGCATTAAAGGCAAAAGCCCGCAGAAACTCCTCCGTCAGCTCCGTGTCATACTGGCCAATCATAGGTGCCATGGCACCGCCTGCGTCATATACCAGAAAAGGGCGGCCGCTGATATCCAGTGATACCATCACCAACGTTTCATCCATCGGCAGGAAAAAGGTGCCGTAGCGGGTTATGCCCTTTTTGTCCCCCAGGGCCCTCTGCACTGCCTGCCCCAGGGCAATACCGATATCCTCAACGGAATGATGCCCATCCACCTCAGTATCACCATCACAATTCAGCACCATATCAAAGCGGCCATGAGCCGTGAACAGGTTCAGCATGTGATCAAAAAAACCAATGCCGCTGGCTATATCACCACGCCCTGTACCATCAAGATCAATAGTAAGGTCAATCTTTGTTTCTTTCGTTTCACGAATAATGTTAGCGCTTCTCATATCAGCCCTCCGCCTCAACAAAAGCCTTTACTGCCGCAAAAACTGCATCATTCTCCTCACGAGTTCCCATGGAAATACGTATGCAGTTCTCCAGTTCCGCCGCACTGCCAAAGCAGCGCAGGCCGATTCCCTGAGCTGCCAGCGCCTCATTCAGCTGATCTGCCAGTCCATAGCGCACCAGGATAAAATTCGTCTGAGACGGATATACTGTAAAGCCTGGCAAGGAAGCATACTGCTCCGACATGCGGTTTCTTTCCGCAATCATCTGCTGGATGCGAGGCACATACTCATCCCGCATCTGGAAAACAGTATCAGCAGTCACCAGAGTAAGCACGTTCATGTGATAAGGCATATAGGTCTTGCCCACCATCTCAATGACGGAAGCATCACCCAGCAGATAGCCGCAGCGGATGGCTGCCAGCCCATAGGCCTTGGAGAAGGTACGAGCCACCAAAAGCTTCGGATACTTCTTCAAAAGACAGGCGGCAGACTGGCCATAAAACTCCACATAGGCCTCATCAATCAGCAGGGCACAGCTGGTATGCTGGGCAATATCCTCAATCTGCTCCAGCGTCAGGGCATTGCCCGTAGGATTATTCGGGTTGCAGACCACGGCCAGCGATGCCTTGGAATCGTTTACCTTCTGAATAAACTGGCGCACGTTCAGGCTGAAATCCTCCTGGTCAAGCTCAATCACTACAGTGCGCGCCTCTGCGGCCTTGGCATAAATGCGGTACATGGAAAAAGATGGCTGCGGGTAAGCAATCGTCAGATTCCTGCCGCCAAAGGCAAAAAACAGCTTTTCAATAATCTCGCTGGAGCCATTGCCCAAAAGAACATTTTCCTTTTGCAGACCGTAGTTGGCGGCAATAGCCTCCATGAGCTGCTCCAGATCCTCATTGGGATAGCGGTTGAAAGCAACGCGGCTCAACCTGCCCATCACCCTGTCCTCCACCATAGGAGGCAGGTTCAGGCCGCACTCATTGGCATTGACCTTGATCTTCCATTCACGCTCTACTACATCATAGGATGGCATTTCACCCAGCTTGCTTCTATATCTCAGCTTTTTTATCTTCATACAATCCTCCCCGCCCTCATCAAAACATCATCCAGGCAATCCATCTGCCTGCAGGAATCAGCACTGCCCCGCAGGCTCCACAGCCTGACATCACAGATACCGCCTCACAGCTTCCTCAGCCTTACAGCGTTGGCGTGAGCCTGCAGGCCCTCTGCCTCTGCCAGACGGATAACATCCTCGCTGACAGCATCCAGCTGTGCCTGGGTATAGGAGATGATGCTTGTGCGCTTCATAAAGGTTTCCACATTCAGCACGGAATAGTAACGCGCCGTGCCGCCGGTAGGCAGCACATGGTTCGGCCCGGCAAAATAATCCCCCAGCGGCTCCGGAGAATATGCCCCCAGGAACACCGCACCTGCATGGCGCACATAAGGCAGCAGCTGGAACGGCTGCTCCGTCAAAATCTCCATGTGTTCAGGAGCTGATACATTAGCCAGCTCCACAGCCTGCATGATATCCTCAGCCACGATAATCAGGCCGTTCCTATCCAGGGATGCACGGGTGATTTCCTCCCTCGGCAGCTCCTTCAGCTGCTTTTCGGCCTCCTCTGCCACCTTGCCTGCCAACTCCTCACTATCGGTAATCACGATGCTGGATGCCAGCATATCATGCTCCGCCTGGCTGAGCATATCAGCCGCAGTGTAGGCAGGGTCTGCCGTCTTGTCCGCCACAATCAGAATCTCGCTAGGGCCTGCCAGCATATCAATATCGCAGTGGCCGTACACAGCCTTTTTGGCCAGCGTAACGAAAATATTGCCAGGGCCGGTAATCTTGTCCACCCTTGGAATGGTTTCCGTGCCAAAGGCCATGGCCGCAATCGCCTGGGCACCGCCAATCTTGAAGATTTTGGACACCCCTGCCTCCTTGGCCGCCACCAGCACATAAGGGTTAATCTTGCCGTTTTTCGGCGGCACCATCATGATGATTTCCCTGACACCTGCCACCACGGCAGGCATGGCGTTCATAATAACTGAGGATGGATAGGCCGCCGTACCCCCCGGCACATAGATGCCCACCCTGTCAAGAGGAATCACGGACTGCCCCAGGATAGAGCCGTGGTCACGATAGGTCATCCAGGAATTTGGCTTCTGCTCCTGATGATACTGCCGCACGTTCTCCGCCGCTTTCTTCAAGGAGGCCACCACATCGGCATCCGCCTCCCTGTAGGCAGCCTCATACTCCGCCTCCGTCACCAGAAAATCCTCCGGTGCAAACTCCGTCCTGTCAATCAGCTTCGTGTATTTAATAACCGCCGCATCGCCGTCACGGCGCACATCGCCAACGATTTTGTCCACAATCTGGGCGGCTGTCAAATCCTCACCAAAAAGCTGCTTATTTGCCTCCCGGATGCGGGGATTCAGCTCCACCTGATCAAAGGCCGGCTTTTTCAGCAGCTTCTCAACGGCACTCAGCCCCATATCCTTTACATTAACGATTCTCATAGCTTTTCCTCCTTCGCCAGCTCCAAAATCTGCTTTAAATCCTCGGTCAGCTGATGAATCCTGTCAAATTTCAGCTTGAAGCTGACACGGTTGCAAATCAGGCGGGCCGTAGCATCCATAATATAGGCAATCTCCTCAAGATTGTTTTCCCGCAGGGTCGTACCTGTTTCCACAATGTCCACAATGCTCTCGGACAGGCCCACGATAGGCCCCAGCTCAATGGAGCCGTTCAGCTTGATATACTCCATCTGCATGCCCTTGCTGTTGAAGAACTTCTCTGCAATATGGGGAAACTTGGTTGCCACGCGGGTATGAGCATAATCCGTCAGCTTAGGGCGCTTATGCTCCTTGTGAACAGCCATCATCAGATGACAGCGGCCAAAGCCCAAATCCAAAAGCTCATACACATCCATACCTGATTCAGTCAGTACATCCTTGCCGATAATGCCAATGTCTGCCGCGCCATACTCCACATAAGTAGGCACATCGGCAGTCTTGCTGATGATAAACTTTATCTTTTTTTCCTCATTGGTAATAACCAGCTTGCGGGACTTCTCACTCAAATCCTCTGCCGTATAGCCCACCTTGGCCAGCAAATCAGCCGACAGGCCGAACAGCTTGCCCTTTGGCAGTGCAATCGTAATATAGTCCATATTGTTAGAAGTCATCAGTGCGCCTCCATCAAATCGTTATTTTAATTTCATTCTTTATCTCGCTAAAGTGTTAACGTATAACATAATAACACATACCACATGATTCGTCAACAAAAAAACTAGGAGAAGCCTTCCCCTGTTTCTCCTGCTCCGGCAATCAGCTCCAGCTTCTGGCTCCTGGTCAGCTTTTTAATGGCACATTCCCTTCGCATGGCCTCGCTTTTTGTGGCAAAGCTCTCATAGTACACCAGCCTTACCGGCAGGCGGCAACGGGTACACCTGCTGGCCCTTCCTGCATTGTGCATGGCAAGGCGATGAGCAAGATTTACCGTGTAGCCTGTATACAACGTGCCATCACTGCATTCAAGAATATAAGTATAAGCCCCGGCTTCCCTGCAGGAAACCGGGGCAGTTTCTTTCTCCATTACTCTGCGGCCTTGATGGTAATCTTGTTGATTACCACATCATGAACCGGCCTGTCCTGCATGCCGGTCTTTACGTGACCAATCTCGCGGACAACCTCCATTCCCTTGACAACCTTGCCGAACACGGTATGACGCCCGTCCAGCCAAGGAGTTGCATCCAAGGTGATAAAGAACTGGGAGCCGCCGGTATGAGGACGGCCGGTGTTGGCCATGGACAGGATTCCCTCGCTCTCATGCTTCAAATCTGACCTGAACTCATCCTCAATGGTATAGCCAGGGCCGCCCATGCCGGTGCCGGTAGGGTCGCCGCCCTGAATCATAAAGCCATCAATAATGCGATGGAAGATTACATCATCATAAAAGCCTTCCTCGGCCAGCTTGATAAAGTTGCCGGTAGTAATCGGCGTCTTGTCCTCAAACAGCTCAATCTCAAACTCACCCATGTTGGTATCAAATACCGCAATACGATTTGCCACTTTGTTCTCTCCTTCGTCCTTCTTAAAATCAAAAAATGAACCTGCCGCACAGGCTGTAGTCATAAAGGCCAGCACCAGCAGCACACACATAACTATCTTCTTCATGTTCCCACCATTATTCCACATCAATACCGGGCGTCCATCTGCCACAAGGCAAGAGGTGCATTACCTGCGCTCGGTTACAAACCTGATAAACTCATGCACCTCCGGCTCGGTCTTCAGCTTGACAGTATAGCACTGGTTGCCCATCTGTGGCACCATCATTTCCGGCATGCGCTCCGCCATGACGATATCGTTGCCATAACGCCTGCTGATTTCCTCCGGTGAATGCACGTAGCTGAACTGGTCGCGCCTGCCTGCATACACGCAGAAGCGGTCATCCTGCAAATCAGGCTGCAGACGGCGGTTATCGGTGACCATATCCGCCCAAATCTGGTACACGTCCATGCTGTGGGCGTAATTCATCATGTCAGGGGTATAGCCACCGGCAGGACGCATATTCACCTCAAGCCCCACGAAATCACCGGCCTTGCCCAGTCCCGGCTTGTCCGCCTCCAGCTGGAAAAACTCCAGATGCACAAAGCGGCTCCTGACATCAAAGGCCTTGACTGCCGCCCTGCCGGCCCTGCGCAGTGCCTCCGGCACATCAGCCCTGACAAAATACGCCAAATCCAGCTTGTCAGTCACTATGTTCATGATGGACGGCGGCCATTCGGTGCAGGACTCCATCAGAGGCTCTGATTTATTGTCCAGAATCGCATCATAGGAGAAAATCTTGCCCTGGATAAACTCCTCCATCACATAAGGAACCTCCGGATAATTGGCAAAAAATCCCTGCAGCTCATCATCGTTTTTCAGCTTGTAGGTGTCGTTGGCGCCTACGCCCACATCCGGCTTTACCACCACAGGATAGCCCACCTCAGCGATAAATTTCCGTGCCTCCTCAATACTGGATACATGATGCAGACGGGCGGACGGAATACCGGCCTGACGATAATACTCCTTCATGGCGGACTTTTTCTTGATGCGGCCTATATCAGCATACTGCTCGCCTGTGGTGATATGGAAATCAGTACGTAGGCGGGCATCCTGCTCCAGCCAGAACTCGTTGTTGGATTCCAGCCAGTCAATCTTGCCGTATTTAAAGGAAAAAAACGCCACAGCCTTGAACACCTGGCTATAATCCTTCATGTCCTGCACATAATAATACTCAGTCAAGGAATCCCTGACATTCTCATCAAGCCCGTCATAAGGGCAGTCGCCCACACCCAGCACATTTACGCCGTTCCGCTTCAGACGGTTGGCAAAAAGCCAGTAGGTCCGCGGAAAATGCGGCGAAATAAACACAAAATTCATACCTCACTCCCCTTTTCTATATCCAGCCGCTATTCGGCCGCTCACAAAAGATACGGCAAAAAATAACGAATCTGCGTCTTCCACCAAGGCCAGTCATGCTCCACATCATAGCCCCAGAAGTCACACCATGCCCCTATGCCCTTGGCGTTAAACTGATCCCTGAGAATGGCCGTAGTGCGGCGTCCTTCATCCTCCCACGGGCCCTGCCCCACGCAGAAAATCGGCTTTCTCTGGTTGTACAGCTCCACGTACCAGTGGTCAGGCGGCAGATTTTCCATAAAATGCACAGGAGAATTGCGGTAAAGCACCTCATCCATCCAGCCATCAAAGAAATACTTGGCATCATAGGCACCGGAAAGGGCCAGACAGCCACCAAACAAATCAGGTCGGCGCAAAAATACAATCGCTGCATGGGTAGCACCCAGGCTGCAGCCAAAGGTAATCGGCTGCCTGCCAGTATGGTTGCGGGAATAGATGCACGGCAGCACCTCCTCCACGATATAATGGAAATACTGCTCCTGCCGCCAGGCCCGCCAGCCCTTGTCACCCCAGACATTGGACCAGCTTTCCACATCGACGGTATCAACTACATACAGCTGAATAGCGCCGCCATCAATATAGTCGGCAATGTTGTCCAGAAAGCCATATCCCTCATAATTGTAGCAATCTCCGTCCTGACACGGAAAGGCCACTATCGGCAGACCGTCATGCCCATAGACACGGATATTCATGTCCCTGTTCAGGTGATGACTGTAATGGTGAATATGCTCAACGTTCATTCTATCGCCTCTAATCATATATAATAAAACAAGGAGCAACCTTCCCTGCACAGCACTGCCATGCAAAGGAATGTCACTCCTTTAAGGATAACAAAACTTACTAACTCTGTCAATTTTTCGGCAACTCTGCCAGGCCATTTTCTGCACAAAGGAAGCCATAATCCAAAAGGGCGGCCGAATCAGAAAAGCGCGTATCCATATCACTGGATTTCAGCACCACGCATAAAAGCTCCCGGCCATTGCGCCTGGCAACGGATACCAGGCAGCCGCCTGCCGCATTAGTGAACCCTGTCTTGACGCCGATGCAGCCCGGATAGCTCTCCAGCAGCTTGTTGGTATTCTCTGCCTCATACAGCTCCCCCGGCTTCTGCCAGTCCGGCATGATAATCCTATCACTGGCCACTATACGGCGAAACAGGGTATTCTGCATGGCATAGGCTGATACCTTGGCTATATCCCTGGCCGTAGAATAATGATTTTCATCAGGCATGCCGTTGCAGTTCTCAAAATGGGTATTGTTCATACCCAGCTCCCTGGCCTTTGCATTCATCATACTGACAAAGGCAGCCTCGCTGCCGCCGATTGCCTCCCCCAGCGCCGTGGCTGCGCCATTGTCAGACTCCAGCAGCATCAGCTCAATCATATCAAACTCACGCATGGAATTCCCGGCCCACAGTCCGGTACACTCCACCCAGGCGGCATAGGGGCTCACCACCACTGTGCTGTTGTTGTCCCCCCTGTCAAGAGCCAGCGCCGCTGTCATGACCTTGGTGGTGCTGGCAGGATACTGCCTGGCATCAGCATTTTTCCCGTAGATAATCCCCCCTGTTTCCATATCCACCACAATAGCAGATTCTGCCGTAACAGCAGGAGGATTCGGCAGCACCCTTTCCCCCGCAGCCACGCCGTAATCATCAGGAATCAAAAGGACACAGGCACAAAGGAACAGCACCAGAAAACGCACAAGGGAAAAAGGGCTGAAGCCTCTGCACAGCCTGCCTGAAAATTTTTCAAATGAATCGAGAGAAACCATAAAATCTGTTCACAAACCTTCCTGATAAAAACACCAAAAACTACTTTACCCCCACAGGAATGAACTTGAATGTCTCCACATCCACCAGTCCCTTGTCCGTCAGCTTCAGGGACGGAATTACCGGCAGGCTGAGGAAGGCCAGGGTCAAAAACGGCGAATAAAACTCCGGCACCCCCATTTCACGGGCCTTGGCGATAATCGCCGCCTGCTTGTCAGCCACCACCCTGGCCGGTTCATTGGTCATCAGTCCACCTACCGGCAGTGCCAGGGAGGCGGTTATCTCTCCCCCGTCAGCTATACAGATGCCGCCGCCTATCCGCTGCAGCTCCCTGGCCGCAGCCAGCATATCCTCGTCATTGGTGCCTATGACAATGAGATTGTGGGAGTCATGGGCAACAGTGGACGCCAGGGCACCCCGCTTCAGACCAAAGCCCTTTACCAGCCCCAGACCCACATTTCCTGTAGCCCTGTGCCGCTCAAATACCGCCAGCTTCAGCACGTCGTTGTCAATATCGCTGACTGCACAGCCATCCACGCGCTTGACTGGAATAACTGCCTTCTTGGTCACAATCTGATAAGGAACCAGCCCTATGACATGTGCCATCTCGGTTTTCAGCGGCAGCTTCAGGTCCTCAAGGCTGAGCCTGCCTACATTGACAGTATTCTCCAGCGGCGCCGTATCAATCTCCGTGCCACCCTGCAGGAGCCTGCCCCGGTCATAGGCCAGCCTGCCATCCTTGTACACCTGCAAAGGCACCCACGGATTCGTGTTGTCCAGCACCAGCAAATCAGCCTTGTACCCTGGCATTATCGCACCTACATCCTTGAGCTTGTAGTGGCGGGCCGTATTGATGGTAGCCATCTGCAGGGCATTGGCCACGCTGACCCCTTCGGTGATGGCAGTCCTGACCATATCGTTGATATAGCCGCTTTCCAGCAGCTCCGCCGGAATCTTGTCATCGGAGCAGAACATGAAATACGGCGCCGTATCCGGGTTGACAGCCGGCAGAAGAGCCTTGAGATTCTTGGCCGCGGACCCCTCCCTCAGCATGACGCTGATACCTGCCCGCAGCCGTTCCATGGCCTGCTCCTTTGTAATGCATTCATGATCCGAGGTGATACCTGCCGCCGCGTACCCCATCAGCTGGCTGCTGGTCAGGCCGGGAGCATGACCGTCAATATACATACCGGCACCAGAGGCCATCCGGAGCTTGTCCATGACCTTCTCATCCTGCATCAGAACGCCGGGAGCATTCATCATCTCCGCCAGCCCCAGCACCCTTGGATGCTGCAAAAACGGCTCCAAATCCTCTGCCAGAAGGGACGCCCCTGCATTCTCAAAATCAGTGGAGGGAACGCAGGACGGCAGCATGACATACACGTTCAGGGGTATCTTTTCCGTCGCATCCAGCATGAACTGAATTCCCTTCGCACCGCAGACATTGGCAATCTCATGAGGGTCAGTAACCACCGTGGTAACGCCGCAGGGCAGGGCTGCCCTGGCAAACTGATAAGGCGTCAGCATGGAGCTTTCTATATGCACATGGGCATCAATCAGCCCCGGCACGATATACCGCCCCTGCATATCAATCTCCTCTATGCCAAAGTAAGACCCTGTACCGGCAATATAGCCATCGGCAATGGCTATGTCACCGCGGATAAATTCTCCCGTAAAAACGTGAAAAACCTCCGCATTCTTCAAGACCAAATCTGCAGGCTCCAGTCCCTGAGCCACTTTGATTAGATGTTTCGCATCCAAAAGGTACACCCGCCTTCCTGTATTTATTTTATATTTACAGCTATATTTCCATTAACACAACGCACACTTAACGCAATGCAAACAGGCCCGTATCTTGTCCCTGCCTAAATGCCAATCGTAACATTGTCATTTACCCTGTAAGTGGCCCACCACTCGCCCTTGCTGTTGAAGCCGCCCCTCAGCGCAGGCTCGTCATCACCCTCCAGCTCTGTAGGAAACTCGCCCATCTCGTACTCGGCAAACTCATCCTCCGTCAAGGGCAGGCTGGTAATCAGAAAGCTCTCCACATAATAATCCGTCGGCTCCATCTTCAGCATCAGCTTCTGACGCTCATCCTCCGGATTTCTGTACACGTAGTACAGGCTGCCGTCCCGCTTCTCCTTGTCAGCCTTGCCGTAGGTATTCATCAGCTTGGCACGGGTTGCCCCGTATGTCACACCGTCCCTGGCCTTGTACTCCTTGTCCTTGCAGACAAAGGCCACCACCTTGTCCGTGCGCGGGTCAGTGCATACCTTCAGGTCTGCAGAATACACATAGCACTTCACAGTCTGGTCAAGCACCACTATATCCGTATCAAAATCAGGCTCTCCCAGCTTTTCCTGCATCATTGCCGCCGTATCCCCCAGGGCAACCCCTCTGAACATAAAATCCTCCGGCTGCAGGCTGCCGCCCTTTTTCCCGGCCATAGCCCCGGAACAGGCCATGAGCATAAAAGTAAACACCAAAAGACATACCGAAAATTTTTTCATAAGCCACCTCTCCTAGTCACACAATCATCGGAGAATTCTACCAGCAAAACATTAAAATTTTCTGAAAGCCTCCACCGCAGCCGCCAAAAATCAGCCAGACAGCAGCGGAAAGCGCCCCCATAACTACTGGCTACGGCTTACTTCAAAAGCGCATTGGCCTTGTCCATCACCATGTCCATCCAGCGTTCCTGAAAGCCTGCATCCGCCAGAAGCTCCTGAATGGAGCTGATGCGGCGCTGGCTGACGAACATCTCCACCCGGCTCTTCTCCACGCTCCGCTTGAAATAAAAATCCTGACCCTCTGTATCATCAGCAGGAAAGGCCAGCGTATACTCGTGATACTCGCCATCGGACATGGATTCCGGCAGGCTTGAGCTGCGGGCAACATAAGCCTTCCAGGCAGGCGTTGCCTCCTCCAGAAGCTCCTTCAGCTCAGAGATGAGAGGCTGAACAGCATCCAGGTATTCCTGCAGTGCCTTTTCACAGGCCTCCGTATCGCTCAGCACCATAATCCAGATCAGCTCCTGCAGCACCTCCGGGTTGGCCAGATCAAACCGGGTCAGCTCCTGTGCCTCGCTGATGCCGTCTAACCAGCGCTGTACGGCATCGGTCATGTACTGCCTTGCCTTGTCCGACACCAGCATATCCTGCAGATACAGCTCATGGCAGAGATTGCTGATGCGCTGTGGCCACCGGGCATCACCTGCCAGCTCCCTGGACGCGCAATCGGCACAATACCCTGTCAGATGATAGGTATAAGGCTTCTCCATCAGCTCCCAGTCAGCAGGAAAATCCAGCCCCAGCTCCTCATAAATCCTTTTCTGCTCGGCAATGCGGCTCTTGGAAAAATACAGTATGCCATCATTGTCATTTCTTATCCTCACGCTGAAGCTGCGACCGCAGCCCGGACAATGATACTGCTTCTCCGTCATGCGCACGCCCACATACATGGCCTCATTAGGCTTATAAAAGCCATAGGTCGCCCCCTCCAGAAAGGCATAATCGTACACCTTTAAAAGATTGTCAGTGATTTTTGTAATGCTGTCATTCGCCGCCATCGGTCATCCCCATTTCTATATATTTATTGTCTTTATTATATTCTTTTCTAGAACAAAAGGCAAATAAAAATCTCCCCGAGACCTGCCCAGGGAGAATAATACTCTTTGGAGGTGACACCCAGAATCGAACTGGGGAATAGAGGTTTTGCAGACCT
>CAMFES010000016.1 GCA_945949525.1 uncultured Veillonellaceae bacterium | reverse complement strand
CCTTGAAGCCGCACTTCTTCATAATGTCTGCTTCCAAATCATCCAGCATATCCTCAGAAAACTCGATTACCTTCTTGCACCTTGTACAGATCATGTGGTGATGCTGATGGGAATTCGGCTCCGTCAGGTTCAGCTCATAACGGGAACAGCCATCGCCAAACTCAATCTTCTGCAGAATGCCTATCTCCTTGTTGCACAAAAGCTCCAATGCCCTGTATACGGTAGCAAGCCCTATATCGGCAGATTGCTGCTTCAGAATATCATGAACTTCCTCTGCACTGAGATGTACTCCGGGATTGTTAACAAAAACCTCCAGCACTACCTTACGCTGATGCGTAAGCTTATATGGGCTATTTTGCAGCTTCTGCTTTAAGTCGTCCAAAGAGTATGTAGCTGACATAACGGCAGCCTCCTTTATCCGTAGAATTCAAATACAATACATTATATCAAAGATATGTGCAAAAAGCAAAAAAATAAGCCGCGTGGCCTTATAATAAAAGCCGCGGCAAAAAACACGCCGAAAAGCAGTGCGCCCCATCACGCCCTCAGTATAATTCAGCAATCAGCACATGCCACACGGCACCGCTTTCTGCAAAAAGCAATCCCAAAGGCCCTTATTTTACTCCGTCCTTCATTGCGGAGCCGTTCATCATACCGGCGCTGCCTTATCTGCTGCAAAGCTGTATTACATGCCTTTTCCAGCTTGTCTATACTTTCAGCATACTTAACCTCGATAACAAATCCCGTATCCAAGTCATCCGGCTCCACCATAATATCGCAAAAACCATCCCCTGACTCCACATTAGACAGTATCAGCCATTCTGTCTCGCTGCGCAAAAGCCCTAAAAGCAGCCCATGATAAAAATTCTCCTTCTGTTCCCTGCGCACCCTGTTATCCAGCACGCTAATCATGCGGCTAAGTATAAGGTTCAGCCGCTCCTGAATTGCTTCCACATCACCAGTCAGAAAGCTATGGCAGAATTCCTGCATGGACTGCACATCATGCACAAAACGCTCCTTGAACCAGGCCTGAATCTGCTGCACAAAAATCTCCCGCACCTCGCGATTTGGTATCTTCAGCCAGTATCCGCCCCCCTCGCTCCTGCCGTCACTAGTCAGGTAACCGGTAGTAAAAAGCACGCTCCACAGATTGTCTATGCTGTTATCTATCTCGTTGTAAGTCAAATTCAGGTTAATTGCTTTTTCTATCGGCTCACCGGCAATCAGCCGTTCAAGCTCATTCTGAGTGGTCTTATCAGCCCTGTCAATAAATCGCCGCACCAGGGCATTGCCGCTGGTATTAATCCAATAGGGCTGTGGCAGGGCAGATGCATCTGCCCTCAAGCTGCTGGCATAATTAACCACATCCCAAGGACAGTACACATCCAAACCTCCAAACCTGTACCCATCATACCATTCCTTCGCCACATCATAGCGGCTGGAAAAACCATAATACGCCAAAAGACCCCTGACCTCACCATCCGTAAAGCCGAAATATTCATTGAACCTGTTTTCCACGATGGAGTCCACAAAAAAATTATTCAGGCCTGTAAAAATACTCTCCTTGGAAATGCGCAAGCACCCCGTCAGGACAGCAAAATGCAAAAAATCATTGGATTTCAGTGCCTGCCCAAAAAGTCCGCTGATACAGGATACCATCTCCTCATAATAGCCATGATTAAAGGCCTTATCTAACGGCACATCATACTCATCAATCAGCAAAATGACCTTCTGATTGTAAAACCTGCACAAAATCCGCGTGAACAGCCGCAAGCTGTTTTGAATATCTTCCAAAGATGCCTTGCCATAATACAGTCTGAAAAAATCCTCCCGCACTGACTCAAATATTCCCTGAGCCCCCACCTTGGCAAAAATGCGGTCGGCCTCTTCCTGAACTATCTTCCGCAGCTTGTGCAGGGCAGATGCAAAATTCAGCCCGTCCACATCCTTCAATGTAAGAAAAACCACAGGATATTTTCCCAGATATTCCTCACAAAGCTTCTGCTCAGAAGCAATCTCCAAACCATCAAACAGGCTCCTGTCCGTGCCCACCTCAAAAAAGCTTTGTAGCATCCTCATGTTCAGTGTCTTGCCAAAGCGACGCGGACGAGTAAACAGCGTAACCTTATTCCTGTTTTGCAGCAGTGCCTTGACCAGCCCGGTTTTGTCAACATAATAAAAGCCGCCATAGCGTATCTCCTCGAAACTGTCCCTGCCAATCGGCAAATCCTTCAGATTGCTGCCTCTATCCGCCACGCTGGCAATAGCATGCTCTTTATTGCTCATCCCTGCACCACCTTTCTAACTTGACACCTTTTCATGTTTCTGACATATCCATACACCTGCTTTTATTCTAAAACAAAGAGAAAATTTTCGCAACATTCAAATTTTAGCAGTACGGAATTGTTACTTAAAACAAAAACGAAATTAGCTTATTTCAGTTTGTACAACGGCTGGCAGTAGCAAATCTCGCCAGCCTTTCCGCCCCCTTTTTCAGGCTTGCTCGTAAAGCAGGATTAATTGCTACAGCCTCATAATAACTGAATATCGTTGTATTATTCTGTTGTATCTGTTCAGACAAAGAGAGGGGCGAGTTGGGGCTGTACCTATAGAAAACCTTTGTTGTGCCTCGGTGCTTAGCGATACGCGAGCTGAAAGCGAAGCGTGAGCTTAGCAGCCGCTAGGCACAATGAGGAGCGCGAGCGTGTTTTCTATAGGTATTGCCCCTGCTCACCCCTTTTTAATGTCTGAACAGAGTCCACGAAATATAAAACTATGTCAATATATGCACGAAGCAACTATCAAGCACCACGACAAACTGAAAATCCACTTATCCTTGCTGTAAATACGGATTGCAACGGCGCTCCCTGCCCATGCGGCTGGCAGGGCCGTGACCAGGGTAAACCTTGGTTTCGTCAGCAACCTGTGCCAGGGACACGTTCACGGAGTGCAGTATTTCGTGATAATCTCCCCCCGGCAGGTCAGTACGCCCCACGCTGCTGGCAAACAGGGTATCACCGCTAAAGAGGCAGCCACCCCCATAAAGGCAGATGCCGCCCCTGGTGTGTCCCGGCGTATGAATAACCTTCAGGCTGGATTTGCCGAAGTTAATCACATCGCCGTCCTCCAGCAAAATCTCTGCCGGCTTCTTCTTGCCCACAAATACGCTGTACACAGCCATTTCCTCCTCGCTGGCTGTCAGCATAGGCGCATCCTCGCTGTGGATTGCCAGCTGAACCCCCAGGGCATCCCGCAGCACATCCACAGCACCGATGTGATCCCAATGGCCATGAGTATTCACCAAAAGCTTCACATCAATGCCATTATCCCTGACGTAGGCAAGAATTTCCTGCCCGTTGTCCCCAGCATCAATAATAATGCCCTCATTGGTTTCCTCATCCTTCAGCACGTAGCAGTTTTCCTCAATCGGACCCACCACCAGAGTATCTACACTAAAGCTCATCTTGCACCTCACACACGCTATTACTATTACTATCGCTTATTACCATTACTATAACTATAAACTATAAACTACAACCATTACCATCGCCGATTGCTATTGCAAGCGCTCACTCTTCTAAAGCTCTCCGCTTATCTTCCATGCTTGGTATTGCTGTTATTGTCAGCTGCACTTGCCATGGCACGGCTTACGCTGAACACATCCTTCAGACGGCGAATCTTGCCCATCACCAAAGACACCTGAGCCGCGTTATGCACCTCAAGGCTCATGATAATCGTCGATGTCTTGTTGCCCTTGTTGGCCTTGGCATTTACAGCGGACACATTGATTTTCATCTCTGCCGGTACCGACAGCACACTGGTCAGCACACCGGCCGCATCATTGCAGATAATCTCAATCTCCACCGTATAATCCTTATCAAGGCCGATATCCCAGTTTACATCAATCACCCGGGTAGTGTCACCGTCATCCGACAGCACATTAGGGCAATCCGCCCGGTGGACAGAAACCCCCCGTCCCTTGGTGATATAGCCTACAATGGGATCCCCCGGTATAGGGTTGCAGCACTTTGCCAGCCGCACCAGCATCCCGGACTCGCCCTCCACCAGAATACCGTGGCTTGCCTTGTTCTTTCTGGTATTGTTGTGCTGCTGCTTGATGGTTTCCAGCATCTCGCTGACATCCGGCGGCGTTGCCGCCTTGATAGCCTTCTTGTGATGCTCAATCAGCTTGGCAATGACACCGTTGACCGCCACGCCGCCATAGCCTACCGCCGCCAGCATGTCCTCGTCATTGTTGATATTGAAACGCAGGCAGACGGAGTTCAGCCATTCATCCCTCAGCAAATCCTTTGGCTCATACCCAAGACGTTTTGCCTCCTTCTCCAGAAGCTCCCTGCCACGGATAACATTTTCCTCCCTCTTTACCTTCTTGAACCAGGAGCGGATTTTCGCCCTGGTATCCGAGGAAGCAACGATATTCAGCCAGTCGCGGCTAGGGCCGTTATTGGCCTTGTTGGTAATGATGGACACCTGATCGCCGTTCTTCAGCTTGTACTCCAGAGGCACTATCTTGCCGTTGACCTTGGCGCCCACGCAGTGATGCCCCACCTCCGTGTGGATGCGATAGGCAAAATCAATGGGTACGGAGCCCTTCGGCAAATCAATCACGTCACCGTTAGGCGTAAAGACGAATACCTCGTCAGAGAAAATATCCATCTTCAGGGCTTCCAGATACTCGGTAGGGTCATTCACCTCGTGCTGCAAATTCATCATCTGCCGCAGCCAGGAAATCTTTTTCTCGTAATCGTTTCCGGCACCTACGCTGCGGCCTGCCTCCTTGTACTTCCAGTGAGCAGCCACGCCATATTCCGATATCTTGTGCATGGCAAAGGTGCGAATCTGGATTTCCAGCGGATATCCCCTGGTCATGACCGTAGTATGCAGGGACTGGTAGCCGTTGGACTTGGGCATGGCGATGTAGTCCTTGAACCGCCCAGGGATAGGCTTCCACATGGCATGGATAACCCCCAGCACCGCATAGCAGTCCTTCACATTGTGTACCAGCACCCGGACTGCCGACAGGTCATAAATCTCGCTGATATCCTTGTTGTCCCGCTTCATCTTGCGATAAATGCTGTAAAAATGCTTGGCACGGCCGCTGATTTCCGCCTTTATCCGGCTTCTGATGAGCTTGGTATGAATCTGCAGAATGGCGTCCTCGATGAACCGCTGGCGCTCCTGCCGCTTCTGCTTTACCTTCTCCACCAGGTCATAATAAAACTCCGGCTCCAGATATCTGAGGCACAAATCCTCCAGCTCCCACTTGATGTTGGAAATACCCAGTCGGTTGGCCAGGGGCGCATACACCTCGATGGTTTCCTTGGCAATGCGCTTCTGCTTTTCCTCCTTGACGAACTTCAGGGTACGCATATTGTGCAGCCGATCAGCCAGCTTAATCATGATAACCCTGATGTCCTTGGCCATAGCCAGGAACAGCTTCCGATAATTCTCTGACTGCTGCTCCTCCCGGGACTGGTACTTGATTTTGCCCAGCTTGGTGACGCCATCAATCAGCATCGCCACCTCAGTGCCGAAAATATCCTCCATCTGTGCCTGTGAATAGGTCGTGTCCTCCACTACATCGTGAAGCAGTGCCGCTGTAATGGTGGTGCTGTCAATCTGCAGCTCTGTGAGAATTTTTGCCACGCAAAGAGGATGGATAATATAATCCTCACCGGAAGCGCGCTTCTGCCCGCCATGAGCCGCATTGGCAAGGTCGTAGGCCTTGCGCACCAGCTCCACGTCAGCATGAGGCTGGTATTTCAGCACCGCATTGATAACCTCATCAATGGTCACCTCGGCTGTTGCACTTGCCACCTCCGGAATGTAAATATTGACATCGTTTTGTCCCTTTTTCTCCAACATAAAAACCACCACCAACTATTTCTACTGCTTTTAGAAAACATTATAGCACATTTTCAGCTATTTAACTCCCAATTCAGCTATTTAACCTTCTAAAAGTAGGCGAATCATACAAATCCATTTTCCGGGCCGCACGGTTCAGCTCCAGATATCCATCCTGTGTCCTCTCCAGAATTCCCAGCTCCAAAAGCACCGCCACAGCGTCAGCCACATTCTGGTCCTCCGCACTGCAGCCCTCCAGCCTTGCCTGCATGGCCAGCCAGTCAAGGTCAGCAGACAGCCTGTGCCCTCCATCAATTCTGTTTCGCAGGAATACATACATCTGCTTCATAAAGGCCCTGTCCACCGCTGTCGCCTGCTGGCCCGGCACAGGCGCCTCCAGGGAGCGCACCATGCACTGCAGACTCCGCACATCCCGCCATTCATTAATACCGGCCGAATAAACCATATCAAAGCCGCCCCTGGCCACCCTTTCCAATTCCTCCGGCATGTTGAAGCCTATAGCATCCACCAGCCTGCCCCTGTCAGAAACGGTAAACTTCAGATGCCTGGCATCCGCCCCCTTCAGCTCCGGGTTGATGCAGCCAAGACCCCGGCAGGCAAACAGCGGCGGTTCATTTTTCATGCCGCAGGGCTCCAGCAGGGAAAGCTCCTCCACCATCTCCATGGTCATCTCTGCCGGGGAAATCTCCATGTCAATATCATAGCTGGGAATGTACTGCTCCGCAGTCATCTGACGGCCGGCCTCTTCCTCAAGCATATCCCGCAGCATATCAATATTTTCCTCCCGCACCGTCAGGCCTGCCGCCATTTCGTGACCGCCGAACTGCACCAGGGCAGACTGGCAGCTGGTCAGGGCCTTGAAGAGATTAAAGCCGGGAATGCTGCGGCAGGAGCCCTTGCCCACGCCATCCTTGACGCTGATGACAATCGTCGGCAGATAGTATTTTTCCTGCAGGGATGAGGCCACCAGCCCCAGAACGCCATGATGCCAGTCCTGACCGGCCACCACGATAACCCTGGCGTTATCAATATCCATGGACTTCAGCTGTTCCTCTGCCATGGCCTGAATTTCCTCCTTCAGCTCCTTGCGGGTGTTGTTCAGCTCATTCAGCTGCTGCGCCATCTCCATGGCCATGTCCTCATTCTCAGACAGCAAAAGCTCCACGCTGAGGCGGGCGCTTTTCAGCCTGCCTGCCACATTGATGCGGGGAGCCAGCACAAAGCCAATGCTGGTGCTGTCAATCTCTCGGTTCCCCAGGCCCGTGGCTTCAATCAGGGCGCGTATCCCCACAAAGGATGAATCCTTCATGCGCCTCAGTCCCTCTGCCACAATCTTCCTGTTCTCGTCCACCAATGGCACCGCATCTGCCACCGTACCAAGAGCCACAATCTCCAGTCCCGGATTTTCTGCCGGTGTCTTCTTCATGCTCTGCCACAGAGCCTGGCACAGCTTGAAGGCAATTCCCACCCCGGCCAGCTCCGCGCAGGGATACTCCGAATCCTGCCTGTGGGCATCTATCACCGCTACCGCCGGAGGCAGCTCCTCTCCCGGCAGATGGTGGTCAGTCACCACAAAATCCATGCAGTCCTGCATCTGCCGCAGCTCCTCCACTGACTTGATGCCGCAGTCAACAGTAATCACCAGGCTGGTTCCCCGGCTGTGCATGCGCTTCAGCGCCTCAAGATTTACGCCATACCCCTCCGTAAAGCGGTCAGGTATGTAATAATCCGCCCAGCCTCCCAGCTGCTGCAGAGTCCGGAGCAGCACGGTGGTGGCCGTAATGCCGTCAGCATCATAATCCCCGTACACGACTATCTGCTCCCTGGCTTCAATGGCCGCCCTGATGCGCTTAACTGCCTTCGCCATGTCCGGCAACAGATACGGGTCATAATACTCCCTGTTCTCCGGATGCAAAAACTCCCTGGCCGCCACTGCATCATCAATTCCCCTGTTCAGCAGGATTCCCGCCAGAAGCGGCGATACTCCCAGCTCCGCCGCCAGCAGGGCCGCTTTCTTCTTGTCCTTTTGTCTGATGTTCCAAATTTTTCGCATATAAATCTTCTTCCTAAAAATCGTCATGCCCGGCGCTCACGCCATGGCTGAGCGCTGACGCATACAGTTAAATTCTTTCTAAGAAAATATATTCGTTATACATTGCAAAAATCCTGCCTGTCACACAAAAAAAGCGCCTATTGAAGAAAAATTTTTCAATACACGCTTCTTTGCAGATATTTACCTGTAAAAATCATGTCCCGCTTACACCCGGCTCCGGAGCTATCTGTCCTCCTCCAGACGCATCAGCATAAAGCAGAAGTCAGAAATACGGTTCAGCAGGATTCTGTCCTGATCCGGCACAATCTCGTTTTTGGCCAGATCCCACATAACACGCTCGGCACGCCTTGCCACGGTTCTCGCCAGATCAAGGCAGGCACCGCCCTTGGTTTCACCAGGAATGAGGAAGCCGTGGAGAGGCTCCATCTGCTCCTCCATCTTATCCATCATGTCCTCAAGGTAAACAACATGGTCATGGGTAATTAAAGGTTCGTAGTCATTCAGGCTGGCCAAATCGGTCATCAGAAGACCGTTCAGCTTCTGCAGGCGCAGGCACAGATCCTTGACCTTTTCGTTTTCACAAAAAGCTCTCGCCATGCCCAGGGCAGAACCAAATTCATCCAGTGCGCCGTAGGCCTTAACCCTCCATGAGTTTTTGGCAATTCTCTGACCGGTACTCAGGTCAGTCATGCCGCTGTCGCCTCTAGCAGTATACAGGCTCATCTTCATTCCCCCTCAAAATCAATCGTAAATCTCGGCGGCATTAAAGAAAATAGAAATCTCCCGTGCGGCATTCTCCGGCGAATCAGAGGCATGCACCGCATTGCGACTGCCACTAGCCGCGTACAGCCTGCGGATAGTCCCCTCAGCTGCCTCGGCAGGATTGGTCTTGCCGTTGATGGCACGCACATTGGCAATAGCACCCTCGCCCTCCAGTACCATGGCAATAATCGGACCCGAAGTCATGAAGCCCATCAAATCCTCATAATAAGGACGGCCGATATGCTCCTCATAATGCTTGGAAGCCAGCTTTTCATCCATCTGCAGCATCTTCATTGCCAGAATCCTGAGGCCCTTTTCCTCGTAGATTTTGACGATGTCACCGATGTGTTTCCCCCTTACAGCATCCGGCTTTATAAGCACCAAAGTCTTTTCCATTTTCTCAATACCTCTCTTGTTACTTATCTCTACTGTTATAGTTCTACATTTCAGGCAAAAATCCTGCTTTTCAGAAAAAATTCATCTAACGAATTTTTGCCGGAAGCTACTTATTCCCCATGATTTCTGCATAAACCTGTCCCAGCTTGTAGTAGTTCTCGGTTGATGCCTTCAGGGCCTCCAGCTCGTCATCCCGCAGGGCGCGCACCAGCTTGGCAGGATTGCCGTACACCAGGGAGCCGGACGGAATCTTCTTGTGCTGCGGTATGAAGGAATTGGCACCGATAACGCAGTTATCGCCAATCTCCGAGTAGCCAATCAGCACGCTGCCCATGCCGATAAGGCAATTACTTCCCACCTTGCTGCAATGCACCACCGCATTGTGACCGATGGTTACATGATCGCCAATCTCCGTAGGCGCGTCACTCATGGTATGAATAGTGGCGTTATCCTGTATATTGGTATGCTCGCCGATAATCACCTTGTTCACATCGCCGCGCACCACGGCACCAAACCACACATTGGTGCCTGCGCCCAGCTTGACATCCCCCACTACGGAAGCACTAGGTGCAACAAAAACATCATCAGCCAAATCAGGATTGATATCCTTGTACGGATAAATTGCCATAAAAATCACCTTCCTGGAACACCCTTGGCTGCCTTGATGAATATGCTTAACACCTCGGCCACAGCAACGGCCAAATCATTCAGGCAGCCCACTTACATTTCTTTCGTATTATTATAACAGAAAACCCTCTAATTTGCTATAGTTTAATTAGTTTTGTTTATGACATTGTATTTTCCAGCAGCCTCCTGCACTCCTCCAGCTGCTTCTTTTTCATCCAGTCGCCTATCTGCTTCCCAGCCAGCCCGGCCGGCGCATCAGCACCTGACACCTGGCTCATGGCTGCGATAATCTCCTCTGCATGGGCCAGATAAGGAGGCAGGCCTTTATTGTCCGCTCCGATGATAATTTTGATATCACTGACGGGCAGCTCCTTCTCCACAGCCTTCATCATCAACAGGAGGCTGCAGATTTTCGGGGCCTTGGAAAGCCGTGGTGCCCGCATGTGCTGACTGATGATAAATTGTGCCGCTTTCCTCCACACCGCCGGAAGGGTAACGCGGCGATTCCAGGCGGCCAGCACCTCAAGCCCCTTTACCTCATGGCCATAGTGATGGGGAAGCATCTCCAAAGGCGTCACTCCCTTCCCCAGATCGTGGCAAAGAGCCGCAAAGCGGGCAGTAATATTCTCCGTCCGCCCTGACACCTCATCCACAATCAGCATGACATGCTCAAAGGCATCCCCCTCCGGATGGTAGGCCTCCGGCTGTGTCTTGCCTATGAGGGCATGGATTTCCGGAAAAGTGGCCTCCAGCAGCCCTGCACTATGCAACAGGCGGAAAAACAGGGACGGCCTGCCCGTTGCCAATGCCTTCTTCAGCTCACCCAAAATCCGTTCCCCCGGCTCCTCTTTCAGCTCACTGCGGCACCTTTCCATGGCGGCTACCAGCTCCGGCGCAGGCCGGTAGCCCAGCTTCGCCGCAAACCGCGCCGCCCTCAGCGCCCGCACAGGGTCCTCCCCAAAGCGCTCCGAAACAGGCCGCAGCACCCCGGCCTCAATATCAGCCTGACCGCCGTACAAATCAACAATCCTGCCGCTGTGCAAATCCATAGCCAGGCTGTTCACCGTCAAATCACGACGATACAAATCCTCCTCTATGGTAATAAACCTGTCCGCCTCTGCCGAAAAGCCCCGGTAGCCGCTACCTGACTTGCTTTCCCTGCGCGCCATGGCCACCTCGCAGTGCCTTTCCCCCTTGCCATCATCAGCATCAATAGGCAGCAAAAACACAGGAAAGGACCTGCCAATAAGAATTCCCTCTGGAAATATTCTTCTAAACCGCTCCACATCAAGGCCTGTTACCACATAATCCTTGTCCTCCGGCTTTTCTCCCCGCAGAAAATCCCTCACCCAGCCGCCGACCACAAAGGCCTGTCCTCCAACTTCCTCAACCCTTGCCGCAAACTCCGCTTCCAGCATAAACACATCTCCTGAAAATTATCTGCATAATGATTTAACAACGCACAAAAATAGGCTGACTTTATTATACAGCATACAATAAAATCAGCCAAATAATACAGATTTTAAATAACCGTTGCCCCGGTACCGTCAATATCAAAAATATGATACTCGGACTTTACATTGTTCCTGGCGAAGGCATCACGCATGGCCATACCCACAGCCTCAGCATTTTCCACCGTAAAGGCAATCAGGCAAGGACCGGCACCGCTCATACTGGCTCCCAGCGCCCCCGCCGCCCTGGCGGCCTTGAACACATCATACATGCCAGGAATCAGCTTGGCACGATATGGCTGATGCAGGGCATCGTCAAACACGCTGCGCAAAAAGCTCTTGTTTCCCTTGCATAGTGCAGCCGTCAGCATGGCCGCCCGGCCGATGTTGAATACCGCATCCTTCATAGGAACCTCGGCCGGCAGAACCGCCCTGGCCGCCTTGGTAGGCAGAAAGAACTCCGGCACCGTCACCACCAGCTTCAGAGGCAGCTTCGGCAGCAGGGAAAAGCACTCCGGCTTGCCGTTCCTGACAATACTGATAGTAAAACCGCCAAATATGGCTGGTGCAACATTGTCAGGATGCCCCTCTATCTCCGTAGCCATCTGCAAAAGGTCACGGTTTGTAAAGGGATTGCCCAGGCACTCATTGGCCGCCTTCAAGCCGCCCACAATAGCCGTGGCACTGCTGCCAAGCCCCCTTGACAGGGGCACGCCATTGTTCATCCGGATAATGGCACCCTTATACTCCTGCTCCCTGCCGGCCCTTGCCAGCAGCTTCTGGATGGAACGCCACACGATGTTCCTGTCGTCCACGGGAATATTGCCCGCACCATCACCTGTAATCTCTATATCAAGCCTCTCTTCACGAAGAAGGGTCAGCTCCAGCTCATTGTAAATAGTACATGCCACACCCAGGCAGTCAAAACCAGGGCCGCAATTGGCTGAGGTTCCGGGAACCCTGACCTTCACACTTTTTAATTCCATCGGAAAGCCTCCTAGCTCAGTTCTCCTCTACGCGGATAATGCTCCGGATGCTGTCAACAACCTTCAGCCCCTTCAGCACATCAGCTGCCTTCTGCAGCTTCCTGTGCTGCACCACATGAGTGACAGCCACAATCTCAGCATGCCTGCCCACCTTGCGGGTCTGGATAACGGATTTAAGGCTGACGCCGCTCTCCCCGAAGGCGGTAGCAATGGAGCCCAGCACGCCCGGCTCATCATCCACATGCAGGCGCACATAGTAGGAGGATTCCGTTTCCTCAATCGGGCAGAAGGCACGGCTGTTGTAGCAGGTACAGCCAATCACGGAATGCACCTGGCTGACAATGTTCCTGGCCTCACCGATAATATCTGCCACCACGGCAGAGGCAGTCGGCAGGGAACCGGCGCCACGGCCATAGAACATGGCATCGCCAATAGCATTGCCTCTCAGGAAAATCGCATTGAACACATCCTTGACAGAAGCCAGCGGATGGCTGCTAGGCAGAAATACCGGATGCACCCTTACGTTGACGCCCTTTTCACCATAGTCCTTGGCCACGGCCAGCAGCTTGATTACATAGCCCAGCTCATTGGCATAGTTGATATCGGCCGGCTCAATGTGGGTAATTCCTTCCACGGAAACCTGATCCAGATTGATACGGGTGTTAAAGCCTATGGACGCCAGAATAACCGCCTTGCGGGCCGCATCCCAGCCCTCCACGTCAGCGGCAGGATTGGCCTCGGCATATCCCATGGCCTGGGCCTCCTTCAAAATGCTGGCATAATCGGAGCCATCCTCCGTCATCTTGGTCAGCATATAGTTGGTGGTGCCATTGACAATACCCATAATCTCGCTGATGCGATTGCCTGTCAGGCACTCCTTCAGCGGAGTAATAATAGGAATACCGCCGCCTACGCTGGCCTCAAACTTGAAATCGACGCCCTTGGCCTCGGCCATATCAAAAAGGTCATGGCCAAACTGAGCCACCACGTCCTTGTTGGCGGTAACCACATGCTTGCCATTCTCCATGGCCTTCAGCATGTACTCACGGGCAGGGTGCTGGCCCCCCAGCAGCTCTACCACTATATCAATGTCAGGATCACAGATAATATCATCTGCATTATCAGTCAGCTGAAGCCCTTCCAGGTACTCGCGCTTTTTGGTCAAATCCCTTACCAGTACCTTCTTTATGGAAATCCGTCCACCAACCTTCTTGCTGATATCGTCAGCATTTTCCTTCAGAACCCTGACAACTCCGGTACCAACAGTGCCGGAGCCCAAAAGGCCTATACTAATCTCTTTGGACATAAAACAAAAAATTCTCCTTCTAAATCAAATCACCGGAACCCCGGACACCGCCCGTCAGGCCTGTGCCTGTCCCAGTACCTCCATGCGCTTCACGCCATCAACCATGCGCAGCTTGTCCAGCAGCGCCTCCAGATCCACCGACATATTGGCAGTTTCTATGGACACCGTAGCATTGGCAACCCCCTGCAGAGGTATCCCCTGATTGATGGTCAGCACACTGCCGGAATCGCCGGAAATCGTGTTCAGTACGCTGGACAAAACGCCCCTCTTATGCTCCAGCAGGAAGGTGAGCGTCACAATCTTGTTCTGGCTGGCCTCATAAAAAGGAAATACGTAGTCCTTGTACTTGTAATATGCGCTGCGGCTCAGCTCCATGCGCTCCACCGCCTCGTTGATGGTGCGTGCATCACCGCGCTTCAGCATTTCCTTTACACGGATGGTCTTCTTTATGGCTTCTGGCAGAATTTCCTCACGCACGAGAAAATAGCCGTTTTTTTCTGATTTACTCATTTTAATTCCCTCCGTACACCCTAAAAAGATGTTTTTCTACATACAAGGGATATTATAGCACGATAAATGTAAACTTGACAATAGTACCAGTAGACATTTGTGGAATTTTTTTAGTATAATAGACAAAAAACACCAAGGAGCTGAAGCTGGTTATGTTTACTGGAAAAACCATCAACATGGGGGTAATAGGCAATCCCATCGCCCACTCCCTTTCCCCTGCCATGCAGAACGCCGGAATTCAGGCCGCAGGGCTGGACTATGCCTATATTGCCATGCCGGTGCTGAACGAAAATCTGAGGGCGGCAGTGGAGGGCCTGAGGGCGCTGGGCTTTCGCGGCTTTAACGTCACAATCCCCCACAAGCAGGCCATCATGGAATATCTGGATGAAATACACGAGGATGCCAAAATCATCGGCGCTGTCAATGCTGTCAAAAACGAAAACGGCCATCTGACAGGCTACAATACCGATGTGACAGGCTTTATTGAGGGCATGAAGCAGCAGGGCTTTTCCCCTTCCGGCAAAAATGCCGTCCTGCTGGGAGCGGGCGGTGCCGCCAGGGCAATCATCTGGGGACTTATCAAGGAAAAAGTCAGCACCCTGACCATCGGCGTCCGGAATACGGCCAAGGCACAGCCTGTTGCGGATTATTTTAGCCAATATATGCATATCCAGGTGCTGAACTGGGATTCCCCGGAATTTGCCGCACGATTGCCCCAGGCACATCTTCTCATAAACTCCACCCCTCTGGGCATGACACCGCATACAGATGCCATGCCGCCCGTAAACTGGGATTTGATAAGGCCTGACACCTTTGCCTATGACATCATCTACACTCCTGCCGAAACCCTCTTTCTCAAAACCGCCAGGGAGCATGGCTGCCAGACCCTGAACGGCGAGGCCATGCTGGTGGGACAGGGGGCAGAAGCCTTCCGGCTCTGGACAGGATTGACGCTGCCCCAGGCACCGATGGCGGCCGCCCTGCGCGCCGCCCTCTGCCCAAAAGCATAACAGGCCACCAGTCCAAAACACATAAGACGGCAAAAAAGACCGAGGATGCCATTCCCCTGCACATCCTCGGTCTTTTTAATGCACTTCTATTTCTTGTTTTCTCATGGCCGGTCGGCAGCATATCTGCAGTACACCGCCCTCCGGGTCACACCCCCGGCTGAAGCTTTTGCTCAGAACCCAGCTGCGTCAAAATCTCCCGCAAGGTCCCCAGCTCCTCCTTGTTTAAAGCAATCCCCTTGCCCATGCGCTTGTGGTCAGGCGACCATGCCCGCAGCTCGTACCGCGGCTCGCCGCCATTCCAGGCAACCAGATTGATTTCCTTGGTCCAGCCATTTCTCGATTTGGATATCACCCCCAGTTTCTTCTTTATGTCATATACAAGACTATCCTCTGCCACTATATTTGCGTAAGCCATTGTTCATCCCCCTGCTGAACATTTCTTAAAATTCGTAATCTCCGTGCACTTAATTACAAATTAAATATAGCATTGTTGCAGAATGTTGTAAATACCATAATGATTAACATATCAAGTTTTTCAGAGCAATATCACAAATCTTTTTAGGTTTTTTTCACATTATTCCCTGCCAGCGGGCGAACAAGTTATTCTTTACACCCAAATTATCGCAAATTTTGCCCACCAGCATGTTGACTAAATCCATAATCGTATCAGGACGATGGTAAAAGCCCGGACTGGCCGGGATAATCACAGCCCCCATCCGGCTCAGCTTCAGAAGGTTTTCCAGATGCCCTGCATGCATAGGCGTTTCCCGCGGCACCACAATCAGCTTGCGTCCCTCCTTCAGCATTACATCAGCCGCACGGGTCAGCAGATTGTCCGTAATACCACCGGCCAGACAGCCGCAGGTGTTCATGGAGCAGGGAGCTATTACCATGGCATCAGCCTGAAAGGAGCCACTGGCAATGGCCGCTCCCACGTTATGTACATTGTATATCTTGTCCGCCACCAGAGCTATGTCCTCCAGCGTAGTATCACATTCGTACTGAATCACACCGACGCCGCTGTCCGAAATCACCACATGAACCTGATGGCCTGCATTTTTCAGCACCTCTATGAGCTTCAAGCCATAGATACTGCCACTGGCACCGGTAATACCCACTATAATCTTCATACCATACATCCTCTCTTCACATCAGGCCTCAAAGGCACCCTTGATGTGATTCACGCTTATCTGCCCACCGGGAATGCGCATCACTTCCAGCACATCAAAACGGAAGCGGCTGTCCTCCAGACCTTTTTGGCGAATATACCAGCTGGCACTCCTGATAATCTTCTGCTGCTTGAAAAAATCTACTGCCGAACCCGGCCTGCCAAATCTGCCTGACCGCCTGGTCTTTACCTCGGCAAAAATCACCAGCTCACCACGTCTGGCAATAATATCAATCTCTCCCATGGGGCAACGGTAATTTTTCTGCACAATGCTGCAGCCGTGCGCTGTCAGATACTGTGCTGCCAGCTCCTCGCCACGCCTGCCAAGCTCCTTGCTGTCCACCAATATTACAGTCCCTTCATCGGCGGCTCCTCCAGGATTTTTTCCCTGCGCCGCCTGTCAATCCTGTACACATAGGCCAGTATTTCTGCCACTGTCGTATACAGCTCCGTAGGAATTTCCTTATCCAGCTCCAAAGCCATCAGCATGTTGACCAGGGACTTGTTCTGATATACCGGCACCTGACCCTTCCTGGCCGCTTCCAGTATGTTTTCCGCCACATGCCCCTTGCCCTTGGCTACCAGCTTCGGAGCCTTGTTTTTTTCCATGTCATACTTGATGGCAACGGCCTTCTTTTCAGCCTGCGGGTCCTCCTCCGGCTCCTCCCTTGGCTTCATTCTGTCCTTCAGCACTTACTTCACCGTCCCCACCCTCAAATCATTCAAATGAACTGACGTATCATGCAGAGCCTTCCTGATATCTGGCAGATACTCGCCAAAAGCCTGCACGGCTTCCTGATCCGAAAACTGGATCCGCAGGTTGAGGTTGTTTCCCTCGTAAAGCTGGCAGACTATATCAACCGCCCCGATGTTTTCCGTCAGCACACAGACGCGGAACCACGTATCCTTCCGTATCCTTCCCTGCTCGTCCTCATGAGGCGGCTCGTCGTAGAGATTGATATAAGCAGGATAGCTCTGCTCATTTTCCCCGATGTACAACGGCATGACAAAGCTGATGGACTTCTGTCCGTCTGCCTTGTAGCTGCCCTCGCTGCTTACCGCCCCCTTCATGGAGGAAATCACCGTCTTGATTTCCCTGCTGGCATTCTTCAAATCCTTTGACCGTATGTCCTTCAGGGTTCCCAGCTCCGCCAGCTGCAAAAACGCCCACAGCTTTGGCAGCCCCTCCATGCCCTGCTGCTGGCCTGCCTGCTGAACAGCGGCGGGAATGTTGCTCTGCACCATTCGCAGCAAAAGGTTCAGCTGCTTTGCATCCTGCTGGCTCAGGGCATCCTGACTGCCATTGACAAAGCTCTGCAGGAGCTGCACATCCTTGGCCGTCATACTGCTGTCCTTCAAGAGGAGCTGTGCCATATCCTTGAAGGCCGCCACTGTCTGCTGATTGTTGGCCAGCTGTACCTGCGGTGCCTGCTGCTGGCTGTTCTGATGATTTTTTATCACGCCTGTTTCCTGGGTATAGCCATAGCGGCTGAAAATCTGCCTGAAAAGAGGGTTGTTCTCCAGCTCGGCCGCCTGATATGAACCCCTGCCCTGCCCCTGCAATGTATTAGCATTAGTATTAGCACTGGCATCGGCTGCCTGACGGCCGTCATTTGCCTGAACGCGGTTATCCCTGCCGGTTACAGCCTGCCCTTCCTGCCTTATCTGCCCATTTGCATCCGCATTTACACCACTGTTGCCACCGGCATTTGTATTCCCATTTACACTGCCGTTAGCACCGGCATTTGTATTCCCATTTACACTACCGTTAGCACCGGCATTTACATTCGCACTTACACTACCGTTGCCACCGGCATTCGTATTCCCATTCACACCGCCGTTGCCACTGGCATTCGTATTCCCATTCACACCGCCGTTGCCACCGGCATTTCCACCTATGGCAGTCCCGGCAGAGGTATTTGCACCAGCGGAACCGTTACCACCGGTCAGCGGCCTTGGAAACAGCACATCTATCAGCTGCTTCAGGGCACCAGCTTCCTCACTTCCCCCGGAAGCTGCCTGCTGCGCCTGCCCGGCAGACATCAGAGGCCCTGACAGCTGCTGCAAAAGCCGCACGAAATCCTCCGGCAGACCTTCTGTACCGCCACTGTTCAAAAGCTGGAACGCCAGCTTGTTCAGCTGTACCAGCTCCAGATTGCCGCTATTACCCGGCAGGATGCCTTCACCCACAATATTTCTGATATTGGCCATCATCACCTGCAGGGCCTCAGTAAGCTCCCCTGCCATAACGCCGCTCGTTGACGTTCCCGCAAGCTGCCCGGAAGAAATCGCCCCCGCCTCCGCCATATTGCCAAGCTGCTGAAAAATCCGCCCCAACGTGGTAAGCTGCTCCACAGAATACCGCTCGCTGGCCATAGCACTGCCCAGTCCCTCTCCCAAGGAGCTTTCAAGGGAAAATGCATTCCGCACCACATTGTTTATCATCTGCTGGAGCTGTTTGGGCAGTACAGCCTCCGTCCCCAGACGGCTGTTGGCAATCTTATCCAGCACCGCAGACATGTTATCCACCGAATTAGTAAATTTGACGTCGGTCTGCTTGGCAAAGGCCGAGCTGGAACCGCCATCCTTATTTATCGCTATGCGGTCTGTTTTGGTTTCTGCAGTTCTGCCTGCAGGCTGTATAGAAGGACTTACCGCTGTATTTACATTTGTGGGCATGACGTACCTCCCCGAAAACAATCACGTTATCTCTTTTCCACTATGGAACGGACAGGTTCAAAGGTCAGTCGATGAATAGGACATGGCCCGTACCGTCTGACAGCCTCAACATGCTCCGCCGTGCCGTACCCCTTGTGACTGGCAAAGCCATACTGGGGATACTTCCTGTCATATTCATCCATCAGGCGGTCACGGGAAACCTTGGCGATGATAGAGGCCGCCGCTATGGAGGCTGACTTGGCATCACCTTTTATCAGGGACAGCTGCGGCATAGGCAGCCTGTCCAGATGAACGGCATCTATCAGTACCATCTGCGGCTTCTGTGACAGGCCATACACTGCATCATACATGCCCTGCATGGTGGCCTGCAATATATTAATCCGGTCAATCACAGCAGAATCAACAAAAATCTGCTTTACGGCCACAGCCTTTTCCATAATCTCATCATACAACTCATCACGCACCTTGGCGCTCAGTTTCTTTGAATCATTAAGACGCGGCAGCATGAGCTTTTCCGGCAGTATCACCGCCGCCACGGACACAGGCCCTGCCAGCGGCCCCCTGCCCGCCTCGTCCACACCGGCTATCAGCTCACAGCCTTTTTCTCTTGCCTCCTGCTCATACCGATACATGGACAGCAGCCTTCTTTTTTCCTCTGCCAGCTTTGCCTGCTGCCGTTCATACCGCTGCAGGAGCTTCCCTGCCGCAGCCCTTCCATCCTGTCGGCATGCTGCCAGCAAATCCGCCGTCACCTGTCCGGACTTAAAAAACCGTTCCAACTCTTTTATCGTCAATTTGCTAATATCCATATACACTTACCCACAAATATTTGCAGGACACCGGCCCTCAATCCTGTAGCTCTGCCTCTTCCTGCCCTGCCTCTGTACCAGCCTTCTCCTCCGTCGGCGGTGCATCAAGGCTAATGGTGCCAAGCTTGCCGCCACGAAAATCGGTCAGCACTATGCGCTGCGCCTTTTCTATATCAACTATGCCGCCCTTCACCAGACAGCCGCGTTTCCTTCCGATAAGCTCCAAAAGCTCATGAGGCTCTGACGGCAAATCACCTGTCAGCTTATACCTCTCCCGCAGCCTGTCAGGATACATTTCTGCCATCGTCTGCAAAAATACGCCCGTAATCAGCTCACGGTCAATGGCCTCATCATTGATTGCCCCCGTAAATGCCAGCTTCAATCCTGCAGTCATGTCCTCGAATTTCGGCCACAAAATGCCCGGTGTGTCCAGAAGCTCCAGACTGCCCCCCAGGCGAATCCACTGCTTTGCCCTGGTCACACCCGGCTTATCGGCAGTTTTGGCCTTGTTTGAACCGGCCAGACGGTTAATCAGGGAGGACTTGCCCACATTGGGAATTCCCAGAATCATAACTCTGGCCGCCCTGGCCTTCGCTCCCTTGCTGACCAGCTTATCTGTCATGGGCTTCGCCAGATTCTCCGTCATAGCCACCAGCTGCTTGATGCCGCGCCCCCTGGGTGCATCCACTGCCACTGCCGGAATCCCCTGCCTGCGAAAATAAGCCACCCATTCCTTTGTCACCCCGGCATCTGCCAGGTCAGACTTATTCAGCGCCACCAGCCGCGGCTTCCCGTCAATAATCTCCTGAAGCATAGGATTGGCACTGCTGTATGGAATACGTGCATCAAGAAGCTCAATCACCACATCCACCAGCTTCAGATTATCTATGATAATATCCTTGGCTTTCTTCATGTGTCCGGGATACCACTGGATTTGAGGCATCGGTATTTTAATCGTATTTTCCATTCAATATAACCCTCACTACTCTTTTATATTATTTCCATAAAACCATGTATTTACTAATCATGCGGGCAAATATACAAACATATTTTTCAACACATTCTATACTGCCCCAAAACCGTATTTTTCCATATTTTTGCCCCGAATTATCAAAAATGCTGACAGTGTAGACAATGTCGTCAAAACAGCAGATAAACATAAGAAAACAAGTTCTGTAAAAATTATAACACACCAAATACTTAACAGCAAGCAAAATACTGGAAATTTCAGTTTGTAAAAAGAGATTTCAGTTTGTCGTAGTGCTTGTACGATACTTCGGGAACATTAACGGATGAATTTTGTAAGTTTGCAAACTCTGTTCAGACTAAAAATTGGCTGAGCGGGACAGCTACCCATAGAAAACACGCTCTCGCTCCTAGTTGTACCTAGCGGATGCTAAGCTCTTGCTGCGCCTACGGCTTGCAAGTCGCTAAGCACCGAGGTACAACAAAGGTTTTCTATGGGTACTGTCCTCACTCAGCCTTTTCTTTGTCTGAACAGATATAGACAAAATGATAAAACGACATACGTTGCTTGTTGCCATAGTGCTACATACAGCTTTACGAACAAGCCTGAAAAAAGGGGCGGGGGGTGCTGACGAAACCTGTAATTGCCAACCGCTGTATAAACAGATAAGGAAA
Source organism: uncultured Veillonellaceae bacterium (assembly GCA_945949525.1). Taxonomy (GTDB): domain Bacteria; phylum Bacillota; class Negativicutes; order Selenomonadales; family Selenomonadaceae; genus Anaerovibrio. Next base: position 9,265 of record CAMFES010000016.1, on the reverse strand, counting down.
TCCAACAGTTACTTCAATCGGCACAATCTGCCTAGTATAGAATACTAACGTATGAACATATAATGATAATAAAGAAACACATGAAAAGGGGGCTAAGAGCGGACGTCTTGCATAGTTGTTGGCAGTAGCAGACTGCGTCAGCATCCCCGCCCCCCTTTTCAGACTTGCTCGTAAAGTTGTATGTATCACTATGGTCACATATTATAAATGGAGTTTATTATTCTGTTGTATCTGTTCAGACAAAGAGAGGGGCGAGTTGGGGCTGTACCTATAGAAAACCTTTGTTGTGCCTCGGTGCTTAGCGATTCGCGAGCCATCAGGCGAAGCGAGAGCTTAGCAGCCGCTAGGCACAATGAGGAGCGCGAGCGTGTTTTCTATAGGTATTGCCCCTGCTCACCCCTTTTTTATGTCTGAACAGAGTCCACAAATTTACAAATCAATTCAATTCATATTGTCACCAAAGTATCGTACAACCACTACGACAAACTGAAATTTCTCAACACGTATGTGGCAATCACGGCCTGGCTGAATGCCAGTGCCCCCAGCAATCCAAAGGACACATACAGGCTCGTACTATTAGCCACAAACCCAATAACAGCAGGCCCCATGAGAATCCCCAGATATCCCAGGGTGCTGACAGCAGACACCGCCTGGTTAACAGGCATCACCTTCTGCTTGCCCATCAGCGAATAAAATACAGGCACAATATTGGCACTGCCGATACCGATAATAAAGAACCCCACATACAAAAGCCAGGCAACAGGTGCCGCAATTAACAGTACAAAGCCTGCACCAGCCAGCACAGCACCGCCAATAGTAACTACACCACCGCCCAGCCTGTTCACTACCCAGTCCCCGGTCAGACGCATAATCAGCATCGCCGCTGAAAAAACTGTAAAGCCTACACCTGCCATGCTCATATCAAAATGCTTGACACTGGTCAGGAACACGCCGCCCCAGTCCATAACTGCGCCCTCCACCAAAAAGGACACAAAAGCCACCATTCCTATAAAAATCACAATCCCCCTGGGAATCGCCAAAATAGAGCCATCACGCTTCTCGCCGCCGGTAGTCATCAGGTGAGGCCTGAACACCGCCAAAAGCACCAAAATAATCCCCCAGGCAATCAGAGCCGCCTGAAAGTGATTAAGCCCTGCACTCAGCCAGACACTGAAAATACCGGCTCCTGCAAAGCCACCTATGCTCCAAAAAGCATGCATACCTGACATCAGACGCTTGCCGGATTTTTTCTCCACAATTACCGCCAATACATTCACCACTACGTCAACAGTTCCCATCAATGCGCCCAGCAGCAAAACCAGCGGCACCAGCATATACACAGACTGTACCATGCTCAAAAGCACCAAAACCATGCCATAGAAAATCCCCGTAGTCACCAGCACCCTGCGACAACCCCATTTCCCGGCGGCTGCCCCGGAAAGAGGCATAGTCAGCAACGACCCTATGCCCACACACAAAAGCAGCATTCCCAGCACATCCTCCGTCAGCGCCAGCCGCGCCTTCAGCATAGGAACCATCGGCGCCCAGCTGGCACAGCCGAAGCCTCCCACAAAAAACAGTGCCTTGGCTGCCCATTGCTGCCATCTCATCTTATTTTCATCAGTATCAACTTTCAACATTATCTTCCTTTTTCTTTTCCTCCACTGTACAGATGATCTTGTCTATCCTGTAGCGATCCAGACGGGCAATCTCAAACACAAAATTCTCCCACCGCACGGATTCGCCCTTTTTGGGAATATAGCCAAACAGGGCCGTCACAAAACCACCCATTGTCTGATAATGATCCTGATCCTCGTCCGGCAGCTCATCAATATCAAACTTTTCCTTAAAATCATCAATGGAGCAAAGTCCCTCAATATTCCAGCTGTTATCCTCCCGTGCCGTAATCTGCACCGGCTCCGGCTCATTGATATTATTTGTATCGCCAATCAGCTCCAGCAGGATATCCTGCAGAGTGATAAAGCCTATAACTCCGCCGTACTCATCCAGCACTGCCGCCTCATGGATGCCAGTTTCCTGAAACTGCTCCAGCACCCGGAAGCTCTCCATGGAACGTGGGATGAACATGGGTTTTCTGATAAACTGGCTTAAATCCAGCGGCTTGTTGTCCAAGGCCGCATTAAAAATATCCTTGATATAGATAACGCCGCAGAAATCATCCAGGCTTTCCCTGCCCACAGGAATAATCGCCTCCGAGGTGGCACGGATAATCGCCAGATTCTGCTCCAGCGTGTCCTCCAGATCAATCCACATCATCTGGGTTCTTGGTGTCATCAGGGAATACGCCGTCTGATCACTCATGTGAAAAACCCTGTCCACCAGATTCTGCTCCTTCTTCTCAAAGGTACCGTCCTCCGTAGCCTGCTCAATCAGATCCTTGACCTCATCCTCCGTAACGGTATCATCAATCTTCAGGTTCAGCCCCAGCATGGCCAGAAGCAGCCGGACAGAGTTTGCCAAAAGGGACACTATGGGCCTTGTAACAAAAATCAGCTTACTCAGGGTCTTTTCACAGTGTATCAGCGTTTCCTCCGGATGCTGCATGGCAAACCGGGTAGGCAGGAACTCGCTGAGCATCAGCGTCAAATACGTAACAAGCAATATGCTCAGCACCAATGCCAGCTCGTCCGGATAAGGCATCATATAGATATACTGCTTCAGTATAGGTGCCAGTATAACGCTGGTACTCACACCTATCAGTATGCTCACAAAGGTAATGCCAAGCTGAATCACCGCATTGGCCCTCTCCGGATGCTCCAAAAGCTTCATGGCCTTCGCCGCATCATCATTGCCATCATCCAGCAGCTTTTCCAGCCTGCTCTTAGAACTTTCATTTAACGACGTTTCAGACAGGGCAAAAAACACATTGACAAAAATCAGCAAAAAAATCACCAACAGCCACATCGACGGGTAAGGGGTATCCAAAAAATCCACATCCTTTTTTTAAAACAGATAAAACTATCACAATGCCATTATTATATCTGTTTCCACGCTTTTATGCAAATTGCTGTCCCCTTGTACCGCAAAAACCGCCATCCACGGCGAATGGCGGTTTTACCTATGCTGATAAATCTGTCAGGCGGAAATCATCTGCCGCCCCATACTGGCGCACTGCTCAATATCTTCCGTAAAAGGCAATGCTTTCATAGGGCCTGAGAGCTTTTATCGCCCTGGCCCGGCTATTTTCAGCCTGGTTGTAATTGCTGATAAGACAGCTGTGTTCAGTGTAGGGAATCGGCTTACACAGTGGCACATTCCTGCCGGAAAAATTGTTCAATACAAGCAATTCCTGGCCATACAAGGAACGCTTGTAGGCAAAAATCTCCACCGGCTTCAGCAGCAGAAACTCAATCCTGCCCTCCTGGATGATTTTATGCTGCTTTCTCAGGGCTACAAGCTTCCTGTAATAGTTGAGAATCGAATCCTCATCCCTGTCCTCTGCCGCGACATTAATCCACTTGTAATTATCCGGCAGGCCAATCCACGGCTCTGTAACGGAAAAGCCCCCGTACCTGCCGGAATTCCACTGCATCGGCGTCCTGCCGTTATCGCGGGACCGCTGACGCAATATCTCCAGCGCCCGTTCCCTGGTCTTGCCCTTCTTCAGCAGAATGCGGTAGTAGTTGATGCTTTCCACATCCCTATACTCATCTATGGACCTGTAGCCTGCATTGGTCATGCCCAGCTCCTCTCCCTGATAGATGTAGGGAGTTCCCCGCAGCAGGTGAATAAAGGTCGCCAGCATCTTGGCCGATTCCTTCCAGTATTTTTTGTCGTCCCCAAAACGAGAAACAATCCTCGGCTGGTCATGGTTGCACCAGAAAACAGCCATCCAGCCGTTTTTCCGCTCCATTTCAGACTGCCACACCGCAAACAAATCCCGCAGTCTGCGGTAGTCAGGCTTCATCAGCTCCCACTTATTGCCGTCCTTGTAATCCACCTTCAGGTGATGGAAGTTAAAGCACATGGACAGCTCCCTTTCCTTGGGATTGGAATACTTCAGGCAGTTGGCCAGACTGGTGGAGGACATCTCCCCCACGGTAATCATATCCTCAATCTCCGTGTCAGCCACCAGCTCCTTCAAAAACTCATGCACACGAGGTCCGTCTGAATAAAACCTTTTCCCGTCCCCCATATTGTCATCCTCAAAAACCTCCGGCTTGGAAATCAGGTTGACCACATCAAAGCGGAACCCCTTCACTCCCTTGGCCTTCCAGAACAGGATAACGCTTTTCAGCTCCTGCCGCACCTCCGGATTGTTCCAGTTCAGGTCCGCCTGGGTTACATCAAACAGATGGAGATACCACTTTCCCAGGGACGGCACATATTCCCAGGCCGGGCCGCCGAATTTCGACTGCCAGTTGGTAGGCGGCCTGTCCGGGCTGCCCTCCCGGAAGATGTAATAATCCATGTATTTCTGCTCCCCTGCCAGAGCCCTTTGAAACCATTCATGCCGGGTAGACGTGTGATTAAACACCATATCCAGCATCAGCCCCATGCCGCGCTTCTCCGCTCCGGCAATCAGCTCCTCCACATCCTCCATCGTGCCAAAAACGGGATTGATATTGCGATAATCCTCCACATCATAGCCGTTGTCCCTGAGAGGGGAGGTAAAGAAGGGGGTACACCAGATATAGTCAGCCCCCAGGCTCTGAATGTAGTCCAGCTTGCCGATAATCCCCCGTATATCGCCTATACCGTCACCATTGCTGTCACAAAACGATTTTGGATAAATTTGATAAACTGTACATTTTTTTAAGTCAATCATAGCTTATCTGCCTCTCATTCAAATTCTGCTACAATAGTTGTATTTGCCTCGGCCTTGATGCCCGTAACAAACCGCATTTTCTTTATATCGGCCTGCTCAGTAACAATGCACACGACGGCATCCGTATAACCGGCTGCCTTAATCTTCTCCCTGTCAAATCTGATAAGCGGAGTGCCTGCCCTGACCACCTGCCCTTCCTCGACCAGATAGGTAAAGCCATCTCCCTTCATGTTCACTGTATCAATGCCCACATGAAGCAGTATTTCAGCTCCATTCTCAAGAATCAGCCCGCAGGCATGCCGGGCATCCTGCATCAGTACCTTGACTATGGCATCTGCCGGTGACAGAAGCACATCGCTCTCCGGGAGAATTGCACAGCCTTCTCCCATCACTCCCTCGGAAAAAACTCCGTCATTCAGCTCCTTCAGGCTGATAACCCTGCCGCTGAGGAAGGCCTTCAGATTCTTTACCTCTTTCCGCGGCAGCTCCTGCTCCCCTTCTTTTTGGCCGCTGCCGGCACCAGCTGCAACACCGGCTGTAGCGCCAATAGCGTCACCAGCCCCGGCACCAGGCGCACCATCAGCTGCACAGGAAGGCTCCTGCGCCTCCGTTTTGCCTACGAAATCCGCCGTTTCCAGCTTCCGGCTGCCCAGAATAAACGTCAGGATAAGCGGCACTGCCACAGCCACCAGCATGCACAGGCCAAAGGCCGGCATATACTCCGGCTGGATAGAGAGTATCCCCGGCAAGCCGCCTACGCCTATGGCATTGGCAGTTACCCCCATGGTCACACATACCACCGCGGCACAGGCAGAACCGGTCATGCCGCAGAGAAAAGGAAAACCATACTTCAGGTTTACACCAAACATTGCCGGTTCCGTTACGCCCATATAGCAGGAGGCGCATGCTGGCACGTTTACCTCCTGAGCCTCCTGATTGCGCCTCTGGAGCAGAATCATGCCAAGAACGGCAGACCCCTGGGCTATGTTGGACAGGGCAATCATCGGCCACAGCATCGTGCCGCCATAGTCAGCTATCAGCTGCAGGTCAATGGCATTGGACATGTGATGCAGGCCGGTAATAACCAGCGGTGCATAAACAAAGCCAAATACTGCGCCAAAAATAACCTTGAAGGAACCCGTGATGCCTGCGTATACCACTGACGAAATCGCTGACCCTATCTGCCAGCCAACAGGCCCCAGTACAAAATGCGCCGCAATAACCGCCAGCACCAGGCTGCAGAAAGGCACAACGATCATGGATACGACAGCAGGTATAATCCTGCGGAAAAACTTCTCCAGATAAACCAGGGTAAATGCCGCCAGAATCGCCGGCAGAACCTGCGCCTGATAGCCTATCATCTTTACCTTGAAGAAATCAAAGTTCCATACGGGTATGTCCGCCGCTGCCGTGCCTGCCACCGCATAAGCATTCAACAGCTGCCCGGAAACAAGGGTGAGGCCCAGCACAATGCCCAGCATCTGGGTCGTCCCCATTTTCTTTGTCACGGACCAGCAGATGCCCACCGGCAGCATGTGGAACACAGCCTCACCAATCAGCCACAAAAATCCGTCCATGCCCGCCCAGAACTGGCTGGTTTCACACAGGGTCTTTGTGCCATTTTCAAACAAATACAGACTGTCAATACAGTTCCTGAAGCCCAAAATCAGACCGCCTGTGATAATCGCCGGAATGAGCGGGGCAAAAATCTCCGCCAGCGCCGTGACCATCCTCTGCACTACATTCTGATTCTGCTTTGCCGCCTCCTTGACAGCCTCCTTTGCCACCCCCTCAATACCGGACACGGCAACAAAGTCGTTATAAAAATCAACCACCGTATTGCCAATGATGATCTGGAACTGTCCGCTCTGGGTGAAGCTGCCCTTTACGGCCTTCATGGCCTCAATTTTCCCGATATCGGCCTTCTGCGGCTCATTAAGCACAAACCTCATTCTCGTCATGCAATGTGACACCGCCGCAACATTTTCTCTGCCGCCTACCAGCTGCAGCAGCTCCTTCGCATCTTCTACATATCTGCCCATCTTTATCCTCCTTTTTGTACATCTTCCTTGTTCAAACAAGTTACCTATGTTATATCACACTTGTTTAAACATGTCAATAAAATTTTTGTAAATTTGTTTAAACAAGTTAAACGAATTTAACTTATCCCCTTGACTTTCACTGCCTATGAATTATAATAAAATATATGTTTAAACAAGTAGGAGTGATTCAGTATGCCAAAGGCAAAATATGTGGAAATCTATCAGGACCTGAAAAACAAAATAGAAACCGGTGAATATGAATTTCAGGAACTGCTTCCTTCTGAAAATCAGCTGGTATTGGCATACGGCTGCTCCAGGAATACCGTCCGACGCGCCATAGGCAGCCTTGTCACCGACGGCTACGTGCAGACCATGCAGGGCAAGGGCATACGCAATATCTTTCAGCCCACCGTGCAGACCACCTTTACCATCGGCGGCATTGAGTCCTTCCGGGAATCAGCCCTCCGCAACCACCAGACCCCAATGACGAAGGTTATCCGTTTTGAGGAGATTACAGCCGAAAAAAAAATAGCCGATCGGACTGGCTTTCCAATCGGCGCGGAGCTTTATTACCTGCAGCGACTTCACTATCTGGACGGCAAGGCACTCATCATCAATCACAACTATTTTCTGAAGGATGTCGTCAGCAAGCTCACAAAAGAAATCGCTGAAAACTCCATCTATGACTATCTGGAAAATACACTCCATATCTCCATCGTAACCAGCAAGCGCATCATGACCGTAGAAAAAATGACAGCAATCGACAAAAAATACCTGCAGCTGGGGGATTACAACTGCCTGGCCGTCATCAGCAGCCAGACCTACAACAGCGACGGCATCATGTTCGAGTTCACCCAGTCCCGCCACCGCCCGGATTACTTCTGCTTTCAGGACAATGCCGTCAGGCGCCCGCTGTGACAGCCGCACCATGAATGACAGCAGAACCAATGTGATCCTCATCATGCTTATGCCCTTCCCGCATCAATTTCACCACAAGCAAAAAGCGCCGCTCCCGCAGGAACAGCGCTTTTTGTTTGTGGTGAAATATCTATATGGTAAGTGTGAATAATCTGCCTTATTAGCAAACGCCCTGAGCCAGCATAGCATCAGCAACCTTCAGGAAGCCTGCGATGTTGCAGCCTACCAAAAGGTCGCCCTCATGGCCGTACTCCTTGGCGCAACGCTTGGAGTTCTCATAGATGTCAGCCATGATGCTCTTCAGCTTTTCGTCAACCTCCTCGAAGGTCCAGCTATAGCGCATGGAGTTCTGAGCCATCTCCAGAGCGGAAACAGCTACACCGCCAGCGTTGGCAGCCTTGGCAGGAGCGAACAGAACATTGTTGTTCTGGAGATACTCAATAGCATCCAGAGTGGAAGGCATGTTGGCACCCTCGCCTACAGCCTTTACGCCGTTAGCAACCAGAGCCTTGGCGGACTCCAGATCCAGCTCCTGCTGGGTAGCGCATGGCAGGGCAATATCACATGGAATAGTCCAGATGCCCTTGCAGCCTTCATGATACTCGGCAGATGGCTTTGCATCAACATACTCCTTGATGCGGCCACGGCGAACTTCCTTGATCTCCTTGACGAGAGCCAGGTCAATGCCGTCCTTGTCATATACGTAACCGTTGGAATCGGAGCAGGCCACAACCTTGGCACCGAATTCCTGAGCCTTCTCAATAGCATAAGTAGCAACGTTGCCGGAACCAGAGATAACAACAGTCTTATCCTTGTAATCAAGACCTGCATCAGCCAGCATCAGCTTGGTGAAGTACAGGAGGCCGTAGCCGGTAGCCTCGGTACGTGCCAGGCTGCCACCGTAGTTCAGGCCCTTGCCAGTCAGCACGCCTGCATCATAGGCGTTGCGGATGCGCTTGTACTGGCCATAGAGATAGCCGATTTCACGGCCGCCCACGCCAATATCACCGGCAGGAACGTCAGTATTCAGGCCAATGTGACGACACAGCTCGGTCATGAAGCTCTGGCAGAAGCGCATGATTTCAGCATCCGACTTGCCCTTCGGGTCAAAGTTTGAACCGCCCTTGCCGCCGCCGATTGGCAGGGTAGTCAGGGAGTTCTTGAACACCTGCTCAAAGCCCAGGAACTTGATGATGCTCAGATTTACAGATGGATGGAGGCGCAAGCCGCCCTTGTAAGGTCCAATGGCACTGTTGAACTGTACGCGATAACCCTTGTTTACATGCACCTTGCCTGCATCATCAGTCCAAGGAACGCGGAACATTACAACGCGCTCAGGCTCTACGATACGCTCAAGAATAGCAGCCTGCTGATACTTTGGGTTCTTCTCCAATACAGGAGCAATAGAAGTCAGAACCTCTTTTACAGTATTGTGGAACTCGGTCTCGCCTGGATTCTCAGCCTGAACCTTTGCGATGATTTCTTCAACATAACTTGCCAAAATAATATACCTCCA
>CAMFES010000015.1 GCA_945949525.1 uncultured Veillonellaceae bacterium | reverse complement strand
TCATCCACTTCCTGGGCGGTATTCATGAGATTTACTTCCCATATATCCTGATGAACCCGTTCCTGCTGATTGCTACTATCGCAGCCAATGCTACCGGCGTATTCATTTTCCGCCTGTTTGATGTGGGACTGACTGCTCCTGCTTCTCCGGGCAGCATCATCGCCCTGACCATGATGGCTGAGCGCCACTGCTATGTAGGACTGTTCCTGGGTGTTATCCTCTCTGCCGCTGTTGCTATGGCTATCGCCATCCCGCTGCTGAAGTTCATGGGCAAGGACACCACCCTTGAGGAAGCCCAGGCGAAGAAGGATGCCATGAAGGCACAGGCCAAGGGCACTGCTCCTGCAGCACAGGCTTCTAGTAATGCTGTTGCTGCCAACGCTGGTGGCAGGGTAAAGAAGATTGCCTTCGCCTGTGATGCAGGCATGGGTTCCAGTGCCATGGGTGCTACTGTCCTGAAAAAGAAAATCAAGGCTGCCGGCCTTGACGGCATCGAGGTTATCCACACCTCCGTATCCTCTATCCCTGCGGATGTGCAGATTGTTGTTACTCATCAGTCACTTCGGGAGCGTGCCGCCCAGAGCAATCCTGATGCGGAGCTGGTGCTGATTACCAACTTCCTGGCCGCCCCTGAATATGGCAGGCTGGTGGAGGAGCTGAAGCAGCGCAACAGCTGACAGACTGACCATGCATTGCTGAAAACGCAACGTGTATAGCCGAAAACGCAACGTACATTGTCGACAATGTAGCGTGCAGTGTTGAAAGCATAAAGAAAATCCGTTATACTGATGCTCTGAACGAGCTGTCAGTATAACGGCTTTTGCATAGTCTACATGGTACATGCAGTCCGCATAGTATATTTTTTAACGGAGATAGGCAAGAGGTGAGCAGGAGATGGGCAATATGAAAATCACGCCGAGAATGAAACAGATTTTGCAGGCTTTGCTGGGGGAAAGCGAGCCTGTATCCATAAAGCATCTGGCAGAAAAGACCGGCATCAGCAAACGCACCGTACAGCGGGAGCTGGAGGGGATTGATGATGTATTGCAGCCCTATGGCATGAATTTTGCCTCAAAGACAGGCGTGGGCGTGTGGCTTGCCGGTGAGGCGGCGGGCAGGGCGGAGCTTCTGGCCGAGGTCCTCAGGGGGGACGATTATGCTGTCAGCAGCAAGGAGGACAGGCGAAAAAGGCTGATTCTGGAGATACTGCGGGAAAAGGGGCTTCGGAAGCTGTATTATTACAGCCGCAAGTTCGGCGTCAGCGAGGCCACCATCAGTACGGATCTGGAAGCGGTGGAGGAATGGCTTTTCAGGCAGGGCCTGACCATGGTGAGAAAGCCCGGCAGTGGCATCGAGGTGGAGGGTACGGAGGAAAACTACCGCCGCGCCATACGTTTTTTTATCGGTGAAAACATAGATACAAAGCATTTTAAGCAGCTGTATGACAGCGATGGCAGTGACAGCTATGCCGCCTCCCTTCGGAAAAAGCATCTGGGCAGGCTGCTGGACAATGAGATAGTGCGCCGCGTCCATGAATGTCTTGAAGGTGTGGAGAACCAGCGGATGGACAACCTGACGGAAAATGCCTATGACGGGCTGGTAATCCATCTGGCCATTGCCATCAACCGCATTTTGCAGAAGGATGTTATTCAGGTGACGGGAGAATGGCAGGAAAGGCTGCCTCATGATGAGGATTACGGCCTGGCTGTTGATATTGCGGCGGAGCTGGAGGCGGAGTTTGAGGTGTACATTCCCCAGCTGGAGATTGCCTACATCTGCCTGCATATCAAGGGGGCCAAGCACGAAAAAATTCAGCTTCCCGACCAGGCGGACAGAATGGAGCTGGCGGGCAGGGAGCTGCAGCAGTTTGTCAATGACCTGATTGATGCCTATGATGACCAGCAGGCATATCTTTTGAAGCAGGATGATGAATTCATGCAGGGGCTTCTGGCGCATCTGCAGCCCACCATTGTGCGGCTGGTGCATGGCATGAGCATCCAGAATCCCGTGCTGGAGGATATCAAGGAAAATTACAGTGATATCTATGCCCGCTGCCGTCAGGTGGCGAGGGTGCTGGAAAACAAGGTGGGCAAGAAGGTGCCGGAGGAGGAAATCGGCTTTCTTGCCGTGCATTTTGGAGCGGCGCTGGTGCGTCTTGAGGGGCGCAAGGAGCAGATACGCAGGGTACAGGTGGCAGTGGTCTGCTCCAGCGGCATAGGGCTTTCGCGGCTGATGGCGGCAAAGCTGGCCAAGGTGTTCCGGGACAGGCTGGAAATGACCACCTACGGCAAGCATGACATTACCCCGGCGGTGGAGGAAAAGATTGATTTTATCATTTCCAGCCTGCAGCTGGAGGATGTGCATGTGCCGGTGGTTTATGTGAATCCTTTGCTGAGTGAAACAGATATAGGGGAGATACGCTGCCTTATTTATCAGTTTGAGCGCCTGCCCCGGAAGGAAGCCCGTCAGGACAGATTTACGGCCCAGTTGGAGGAGGTCAATCTGGTGGCGGCACGCATCAGCAGCATCATCAAGCATCTGAAGTGCTTTCAGGCACCGGCGGATATTACATTTGACAGGCTGCTGTACACTGTGGGGGAGCGGATGACGGTTCAGCCGGAGCGGCAGGAGATGATTGTGGATGCGCTGGCAAGGCGTGAGCAGGTGTCCAGCCAGATTTTTGCCGAGTTTGGCTTTGCCCTGCTGCACGCCCGTACCGGCGGCGTTACCAGGCCGTGCTTTGCGGTCTGTCTGCCGGAGGGAGGCGGCAGCTTTCAGGACAGCTATTTCAGGCAGATTGGCGTGGTCTTTGTCATGCTGGTGCCGCTGGATGGCAGTGTTGAGGTCAACACGGGGATTATGGGCTATGTCAGCAGCATGCTCATAGAGGAGCCGGATTTTTTGGAGGTGGCGGCAGGGGGCGATGAAGAGCGCATCCGTCAGGAGCTGTCAGGCCATCTGAACAGGTACTTCAAGGAGTATCTGGGCAACATCACCTGAAATGGCAAAATAATTTACAAGCACATTAATTTACAAGCATGTAACGGGAGCAGGGCTGTGTCGTGATGGTTTATAGTCACGGCATGGCCTCTGCTCTTTTTATTTTTGCAGAATTGGTGTATAATCATGATTAATAATCTGTGATTATCTATACTAAAGCGTTAAAGGATGGGATATATAATGGTTTCTGAAAAAATGCACACTCTTGGTACAAAAAAATCCACCATCAGGACAATTTTTGAATATGGAAAGCAGCGGGCGGCTATTGTCGGTGCGGAAAACGTCTACGATTTTTCCATTGGCAATCCCAATGTTCCTGCACCGGAGGCCGTAAGGACAGCGATAATTGATATCCTGAATACCGTGGATACCTGCGAGCTGCACGGCTACACCATAGCTCCGGGCTTGCCACAGGTGCGGGAAACCATTGCGGACAGCATAAACCGGCGCTTTGGCACGAATTTCACCGGCAAGAATCTGTTTATGACCAGCGGTGCCGCGGCGGCCATTACCATCTGCTTCAAGGCGCTCCACGAGGATGGTGCGGATGATGAGTTCATTACCTTTGCTCCGTATTTTCCGGAGTATGGCTGCTTTGTAGAGTCAGTGGGCTCCCGTCTTTCCGTGGTGCCTGCCAATACCGAGGATTTCCAGATACAGTTTGACAGGCTGGAGGAAATGCTCAGCCCTAAGACCAAGGCGGTTATCATCAACAGCCCGAATAATCCAAGCGGCGTGGTGTATTCCGAGGAAACCCTCAAGACGCTGGCGGCGCTTCTCTCCGCCAAGGAGATAGAATATGGCCATCCGATTTTCATTATTTCCGATGAGCCGTACAGGGAGCTGGTGTATGGGGGACTGACTGTGCCGTATGTGGCAAAATATTATCCGAATACACTGGTGTGCTATTCCTGGAGCAAATCCCTTTCCCTGCCGGGCGAGCGTATCGGATATATTGTGGTGCCTGACGAGGTGGCGGATTTCGGGCGCATCTATGGGGCCATCGCCGGTGCCGCCCGCGTGCTTACCCATGTCAATGCTTCCTCCCTGTTCCAGCGGGTGGTGGCAAGATGTGTGGATGAGCCGTCCGATATTGCCGCCTATGAGCGAAATGGCAATCTTTTGTATAATGGCCTGATTGACGCCGGTTTTACCTGCCAGAAGCCTCAGGGAGCCTTTTACCTGTTCCCGAAGGCGCTGGAGGATGATGACCGCGCCTTCTGCAAGAAGGCCATGGAGTACGACCTCCTGCTGGTGCCGGGTTCAGATTTTGGCTGTCCGGGGTATTTCCGTGCGGCATACTGCATCAAGGAGTCCACCATCAGGGCATCCCTGCCGGTATTTAAGAAGCTGGCGGCTGAGTATAAATAAAGCTGGCGCTGGCAATGCATAGAGATGTATGGAGATGAATTTTGATTTTTTGAACGAAAAGCAGAGGCAGGTAGTGCAGGAGCTGGACAGGAATGTCCTGCTTCTGGCCTCGGCAGGCACCGGCAAGACCAATACCCTGTCCTGCCGCATCGTGAATATTCTGGAAAAGGGGCGGGCCAAGGCTGAGGAGATCATCTGCCTGACCTTTACCAACAAGGCCTGCAACGAGATGAGGCAGCGCATCGCCGATGTGACGGGCATACGGGGCAGGGGCGTGACAGTGAGGACGTTTCATGGCTTCTGCTACGAAATCCTGCGCCAGGCTGCCAAGGGGCAGACCGATGTGGCCGGGGATTTTACGGTAGCTGATGAAACGGACTGCCTTGAGATTATCCGGGGCCTGGACTTCTGCCAGGCACGTCAGGAAAATGCCTTGCAGGCGCTGATAAATCTCATCAAGGAATATCGGGGCGAATACAATATTTTTTCCGACAATCGCCAGGCCGACTATGAAAGGGTGCTGCTGAGGCTCAAGGAGGAAAAGCAGCAGCGCATCAATGATGCCGCCAAGCAGGGAAGCAGGACAAATCAGGACATGGTCATGACCTTTGAGGCCCATTGTGGCGAGATTGTCAGCCAGTATGACAATCAGCTGCTGGAAAACCACTATGTGGACTTTTGTGATCTGATTAACGGTGCCTATCAGGTTCTGCAAAATGAAGAAAGCTGCCGCTTTTGGCAGGAAAGGTTCAAATTCTGGTGTGTGGACGAGGTGCAGGACACCAGCAGGCTGGAATACAAAATCCTGACGAAAATGTTTGGCGACAGCAACCTCCTTTTGTGCGGTGATTTTTTCCAGACGATTTATGAGTGGCGAGGCTCGGAGCCACAGCTTATCTATGAGCGGTTTGCCAGGGACTATCATCCTGTGCTGATGGTGTTCCATGAAAATTACCGCTCCGTCAGGACACTTTTGGAGGCATCCTATGGCTTTTTGAAGAATCGCTTTCCGGAGCAGGTGGCAGGCCTTTTTCGGGAGGATGCTACCGCCATGTCAGGGGAGCAGGGGGAAAAGATTTATTATAAAAAGCTGAACAATACCTATGTGGAGGCTAGTTGGATTTACAATCAGCTGCAAAAGCTGCGGCCGGAGGATTTGTCCAGGGTTTGCATTCTAACTCGTTCAAATTACTATAACAAGAGGCTGTCGGATTTTTTTGTGCGTATCCGTCAGCAGCGGCAGGAGCAGCTTGCGCTGGGGCAGCGGGCAGAGGAGGATTTTCCCCTGGATTTTATGCTGGTGGATGATTTCAAGTTTTTCCGCCGCCAGGAAATCAAGGATGTGGTGGCGGCCCTGCGGCTGGTTATCAATCCCCAGGATGCCAACAGCCTTTTGCGGCTGGTAAAGAGGTTCGGGCGGCGCATCGGCCCTGCCACCGTCAATCAGATACTGTCGGAGGAATACAGGGAGGCGGGCATCCGCATCACGGATTTTCTTCATGCCTCAGCCCAGAAGTACGCAGAGCCCTTTGAGATGCTGCTCAGGGCCTTGGAGCAGGGTCGGGTGGTGGTCTTTGATGTGGAGGCCACGGGGCTGGATACCGCCCATGATGAGATCATCCAGCTGGCGGCCATCAAGCTGGATATACATGGACAGGAGCATGGCAGGCTGGTGCATTATGTCAGGGCATCCCGGCCTGTGGGGCAGTCCGAGGCGGTGCATCATATTTCGGATGCCATGCTGGCGGAGAAGGGAATCCAGCCGGAAAAGGCACTGCAGGATTTTCTTGACTTTGCCGGGGGCTGTGTAGTGGTGGGGCATAACGTGGTCTTTGACCTGACTATCCTGGCCAGCCAGCTGGCAAGGCTTGGGCTGGAGCCTCTCGATATACCCGCATTTTATGATACGCTGGATATTTTTCGCCGTTTTTATCCCCGGCTTGCCAATCACAAGCTGGAATTTCTGGGGGATTATTTTCACGTGGGGCATAAATCCACCCATGATGCCTTTGATGATATATGCGCCACAGGAGAAATTCTGTTGTATGCGGTGGAGCATGATATCCTGCCGGGCAGGGATGTCCGCCGCAGCCTGATAAGCAGGCACATAAGGAATTTTGCGCCGCTGGCAGAGGCCATGAGCTGCCTGCGCGGCAAGCTGGCAGAGCTGCGTCCGGGACAGATGGTGGTGGAGGCTGTCACAGGCCTCGGCATCAGCCGCTACTATCAGCGGGAGGAAAAGCGCATGGAAAACCTGAGAAATCTGGTGCGTCAGGCGCGGCAGCTGGACAGGGAGGAGCTGTCAGGCTATGATGCCATGCAGGGTTTCTTGCGCCTGACTGCCCTTTCCAACACGGAGCTGGACCTGATGCTGCAGGAAAAGCCCCGCATCCCGATTATTACGATACATCAGGCGAAGGGCTCCGAGTTTGATGTGGTATTTATGGCCGGCCTGCAGGAAGGCGTATTTCCCAGCAAAATTGCCCTGGCCGGCAATACGCTGGACGAGGAGGCGCGGCTTTTTTACGTGGGAATCACCAGGGCCAGGAAAAGGCTGTACCTCACCGCCGCCCTGGAACGGAACAGCGTGCCCTGCAGGTTTATCAACGCCATACCGGGGGAGCTGGTGGAATAGGGGGCGTTCTGCCATTGGAGCTAGTTGTATTGTAGCTGGCTTCATTGGTGACTGCTTTCATTCGTTCAGGCTTTTAAAAAGGGATGCGACGGCGCGGGGGATATCCTCTTCCGTCAGGGAGGAATAGTTGACCACAAAGGTATGCTCCGGGGCCGCCTGGCGGTTCTGGTAATAATGCTGCAGGGACTGCAGATGCACGCCGTTTTGCTGCAGGCGGGAGCGCAGATCCCTGTCGGAGAGGCTGGTGTTTATTTTCAGCAGAAAATACAGCCCGGAAGCCTGCTGAAGTATCTGAAGCTTGTCGTGGTCGGGATGAGTCAGCAGCTCCTTCAAAAGCAGCTGGCGGAGCTTTTTATAGTTGTTGCGCATGCGGTTTATGTGCCGTTCAAAATACCCCTGGCTGATGAATTCGGCCAGGGTGTATTGCTCAAAGGTGGAAACGGTGCAGCTGAGGTATCCCAGACGGCGGTTGAATTCCTCCATGAGCTGGGGCGGCAATACCATGTAGCTGATACGTATGGTGGAGGTCAGGCTTTTGGAAAAGGTGTTCATGTAGATGACCTTGCCGCTCATATCCATGCTGAACAGGGAGGGAATGGGCTTGCCCACTAGGCGGAACTCCGTATCGTAGTCATCCTCGATGATGTAGCGCTGTCCGGATGTGGCCCACCCCAGAAGCTCATAGCGGCGGTTTACCGGGGTGATAATCCCCGTAGGGAAATGGTGGGAGGGACTGATGTGGATTACGTCGCAGCGGACTGTGTTCAGGGCGCTGACTGACATGCCCTGCTGGTCGATGGGCAGGGAAAAGCAGCAGGCACCGTTGTCTGTGTAGATGCGCTGCAGCTTCTGGTAGCCGGGGTCCTCCACGCAGTAGATTTTGTCCCGGCCCAGTAGCTTTATAATAAGCTCGTAAAGATATTCTGTTCCGGCGCCGACGATAATCTGCTCCGGCTGTACCCGCATGCCGCGAAAGCGCAGCAGGTGTTCAGCGATGGCACAGCGCAGGCTGTAGATGCCCGCCGTTGGCGATTTTGTCAGCAGCATGGCCTGATTTTCAGCCATGGTGTGGCGCAGCAGCTTTGTCCAGATGCTGAAGGGAAAATTCTCCGGCAGTATGCTGTTGGAGGAAAGGTCGATGCAGGTGTCTTCCGCTTGAAGCTTGTGCCCGTTTTGTCCTCTGGGACTATTGAGCGCAGCGTGTACACCGTGTTCGTTGAGGATGCTGAGCCCGCTGTGTTCCGTGGCACCATCTGCCGTCTGGCGTCCCGCTATCCCACGAAAAGCCGCCTGCTGTACAGGCGGCTCGGTATCGGTGGTGCTGTCCCCTTGGACACCGGCAAAAAGCCCGGCATCTCCCAGTGTGCTGTGCCGGAAAAAGACGGCGGATTCATCTGTGTCCTGCTGAATGCTTTCCAGCGGTGAAACATAATAGCCTGATTTCGTCCTGGCGTAAATATATCCCTCGGCCATCAGCTGACCATAGGCCCCCTCAATGGTGATGGTGCTTATGCCCAGCTGGGCGGCCAGGGCCCTTTTGGATGGCAGCTTTGTACCGGCCTTCAGGCGTCTGGCAAGTACCTCGCCTTTTATGTAGTTGTAGATTTGCATGTAGAGGGGGGTGCTTTTATTTTTGTGCAGTTCCAAAGTCAGCATAGCTATATCTCCCTGTGGTTACTTTAAAAAGCGTATTTTTTGCAGAGGCTTGGCAAGAATCAGGAATACCACTGCGTTCAAAAGTCCTTCCATGGCCAGGCCCGGAGTGGAGGCCAGTCCCGCCTCAAGGCTGTCATACAGGAAGGCGCCGGACAGGGTGTAGGAAGCTACCATCCAGAGGCAGGCCAGAACCAGTCCCAGGATGCTCTGGCGGCTGACGGAAAAGCTGCCCGGCTGTGTCTGGCCACCTGCATAGGCAAAAATCATGGCCATAACGTATTTGATAATCAGGGTAGGCACAATCCAAATGGCAAAGCCGCCAATCAGGTCGGCCAGCCCTGAGCCAATGGAACCGGCGATGGCACCGTTGCGCCTGCCGATGAGTATCACGCCGAGAAAGACTGCGGCATTGCCGAGATGGGCATAGCCGAGAGGAATAGGAATTTTCGGCACAAAGGTCATGACGAAGACCAGAGCGGTAAATAAAGCGGTAAGGCAGATTTCCTTGACAGTGAATTTCATGATAACACACTCCTAATGAATAATAGAATAATAAAATAAGATGGGTAAAATTGCGACAAGGGATATAGGGTATACGATAGCTATATGCTATATGCTATGCCAGTATGTCGCTATACTGCTATATTCCTATGTCGGTATGCTGTATAGTATAATATCAGATTGGATATATAAAAATAGTCAATTTACAATAATAATATAATACCAGATTTATGGTCAGATGGAAACGCTATACATGTTTTCCGTTTTCAATGATGCAAGGCTGATGGGTTTTTCTATTTTCTGTTTTTTGTGCTAAAATGTAAATGTATCTGACATGAATGCATTTAATGTGAATGTATCAATGTAAATGTATCTGACATGAATGTATTTGACGTGGAATGGTTTATCCACTGAAAAAATGAATTAAAAAATATGAATTGAAAAAATGAGCAGGTGTGGCGCTATGGCGAGGCTTCGTTGCGTGGTAGAGAGAATTACATATCAGAGTCCGGAAACCGGGTACACGGTTCTGAAGGCCAGGGTAAAGGACTATGCCGAGCTGGTGGCGGTGGTGGGCAATCTGCTGGATGCCAGCGTGGGGTCGGTGCTTCTGGTGGAAGGAAGCTGGAAGGTGGACAGCAGGTACGGGCGTCAGTTTATGGCGGAAAGCTGGGAGGAAACGATGCCGGCCACTGTCTATGGCATCGAAAAATATCTGGGCAGCGGGCTGATTAAGGGCGTAGGGCCGAAGTTTGCCAGGCGCATTGTGCGGATGTTTGGCACGGAAACCATAGCTGTGATTGAGGACGATATAGACAGGCTGCGCCAGGTGGAGGGCATCGGCGAAAAGCGGATACGCATGATTAAGGAGAGCTGGCAGAAGCAGAAGGAAGTTAAAAACATCATGCTTTTTCTGCAGTCCAACGGGGTCAGCACGGCCTACGCCGCCAAAATCTACAAGGAATATGGCAACGAGGCCATTGACAGGGTACGGGAGAATCCCTTCCGTCTGGCGGATGATATCTGGGGAATAGGCTTTAAGACTGCGGATGTGATTGCAGAAAAGCTGGGCTTTGGCAAGGACAGCTTCGTGCGGCTGAGAAGCGGCATCATGTATACCCTTTCCGCCCTGGCTGACGAGGGGCATGTGTATGCAGAGCGGAACCAGCTGGTGGACAAGGCCGTGGAGCTTTTGGAAACGGATGCCCCTCATATCCAGATGACGCTGGACAATATGCTGGCGGCGGAGGAGCTGATACTGGAGGAGGAAGCTATTTTTCTTCCTGTGTTCAACTACGCGGAAAAAGGCACAGCAGGCAAGCTGATACAGCTGTCGGAGGGCTTCTGTGGTGCCGGGAGGTCGTCGGAGGCAATTCAGTCAGGAGCTGTGCCGGAGGGCGGGCTGCCGTCAGGCGGCAATATATTTGAGGCTTTTGGCGTAGATTGCCGGGCGGATATCGGGGCGCTGGAAAAGAAGCTGGGGATTCAGTACGATGAGGTTCAGGCCCGTGCCATACAGGCCGCCGTCTGCTCCAAGGTGATGGTGCTGACAGGCGGGCCGGGCACCGGCAAGACCACTACCGTGCAGGGGATAATTGCCGCTTATGGCCAGATGGGACTGCGGATTTTGCTGGCTGCTCCTACGGGCCGGGCGGCAAAGCGCATGTCGGAGGCCACAGGGATGCCTGCCAAAACCATCCACCGCCTGCTGGAGTGCAAGCCTCCGGAGGGGTATCAGAGAAACGAGGAAAATCCCTTGGAGGGGGATGTGCTGATTGTGGATGAATGCTCCATGATAGACATTATACTGATGAATTCACTTTTGAAGGCATTGCCGCGCAGTATGCGGCTGGTGCTGGTGGGAGATATAGATCAGCTGCCATCGGTGGGGGCCGGCAACGTACTGCGTGATATTATCGACAGCGGCCGTTTTCCTGTGATACGCCTGACCAGAATTTTTCGGCAGGCACAGCAGAGCAGGATAATCACCAATGCTCACAGGATAAACAAAGGCGAATTTCCCGATATATCCAATGGCCGGAATACGGATTTTTTCTTTATCGGAAACGACAATCCGGAGGAGGCTGTGCAGGAAATCGTGGCCCTGGTCAGCAAAAAGCTGCCGAAATACTATGGTGTCAGGCCCTCGGAGGTACAGGTGCTGACGCCTATGCAGCGGGGGATTCTGGGAAGCACCAACCTGAACCAGACCCTGCAGGCGGAGCTGAATCCTGATGGAGAAGGTCTCAGACGGGGAGGCTTTGTCTTCAGGCTGTATGACAAGGTAATGCAGATAAAGAATAATTATGACAAGGAGGTCTTTAACGGCGATATTGGCAGGGTTACAGCTGTGGATGTACAGGAGCGCACCCTGCAGGTTATGTTTGACGGCAGGGTGATTGATTATGATGTGTCGGAGCTGGATGAGCTGGTGCATGCCTATGCGACAACTATTCACAAGGCGCAAGGAAGCGAGTATCCTATTGTGGTTATGCCAATGCTGATGACGCATTTTGTCATGCTGCAGAGAAATCTTTTGTATACGGGTATCACCAGGGCCAAAAGGGTACTTGTGCTGATTGGCAGCAAGAAGGCGCTGGCCTATGCTGTGCGCAATGTTACCGTCAGCAAGCGCAATACCAGGCTGAAGGAGAGGCTGATGGCTGATTGACTGGCGCGGGCTGATTGGCATGAGCTGATTGGCATGAGCTGATTGGCGCGGGCTGATTGGTGCGAGCTGATTGGCGCGGGCTGCAGGCGATTATTTCTTGACCTGCGGAGTGGTTTGAGGGATAATATAGATGTATTTTGTGTATTTACAGCTCTTGTGTATTTTTAGGGTTTGTGTATGCATGGCTTGCATGGTTTTTGTGTATGCATGGTTTGTGTATGTATGGGGAGAGGTTTATTTATGGAAAAAGCAAAGGTTTATTTTACAGATTTCAGGACGCCGGTAGGAACCAGCTGGACTGCCAAGCTGCAGAGGCTGTGCGTGGCCGCCGGGATTAAAAATATTGACTTTGATAAAAAGTTTGTGGCCATCAAGATGCATTTCGGCGAGCTGGGCAACCTGTCCTTCCTGCGTCCGAACTACGCCAAGGCTATTGCCGATTTGGTCAAGGAGCAGGGAGGGCTGCCTTTTTTGACGGACTGCAACACGCTGTATCCGGGAAGCCGCAAGAATGCCCTGGAGCATATCGAGTGCGCCAACATCAACGGCTTTAACAGCATTTCTACCGGCTGTCAGATTATTATCGGTGATGGCCTGAAGGGGACGGATGATATCGAGGTGCCTGTAAAGAATGGTGAAATCTGCAAGACTGCCAAGATTGGCCGCGCTGTGATGGATGCAGATATTTTCATCAGCCTGGCGCATTTCAAGGGCCACGAGATGACAGGCTTTGGCGGTGCCATCAAGAATATCGGCATGGGCTGTGGCAGTCGTGCCGGCAAGATGGAGCAGCATTCCTCCGGCAAGGTAGTGGTGAATGCCGAGAAGTGTCGTGGCTGTCGTCGCTGTGCCAGGGAATGCGGCTCTGATGCGATTAGCTACGTAGACAACAAGGCTGTTATTGACAAGGATATCTGCAAGGGCTGTGGCAGGTGCATAGGCGCCTGCGGCTTTGATGCTATCCGCAACGAGCAGTGGGACGCAGGGGATCTTCTGGATAAGAAAATGGCGGAGTATGCCCAGGCTGTCGTTCAGGACAGGCCGTGCTTCCATATCAACATGATGATGGATATTTCCCCGAACTGTGATTGCCACGGGGAAAATGATGCGGCCATTCTGCCGAATATCGGCATGGCGGCTTCCTTTGATGCTGTGGCTCTCGATCAGGCCTGCGTTGATTTGTGCCAGCAGGCGGAGCCTATCAGAAATTCCCAGCTGGGTGACAATCTCGCTCAGCCGGATTGGCACCATCACCATGACCATTTTATGGACAGCAATCCAAACGTACATTGGAAGGAAACGCTGGAGCATGCTGAGAAGATTGGTATGGGGACACGGGAATATGAGCTGATTACCCTGAAGTAAGCTCTGTGCTTTTATTTATTTTAATAAATAACTTAAACTTCCCACATCGTAAAATGATGTAGTTCCTTGAAAACTGTATATTTCAAAGGCTGTCGCCTGATGAAAAATCATCAAATGCGACAGCCCTTTTTAGGTGCGCAATATTTTAGTTAATTTTGTATAAAGGATAGGTTGCAAGGATACTGATGTTGTTCGTCTTACTTGTTCAGCTGGTCCTTCCAGTATTGCAGGTCATGCTCGTTCAGGGGAAGCTCTACCGTGTCACCATTTTCATAGCTGAAGCGGATGCGTACTACCTGGGCCTTGCGGATGGCATCGAAGCTGTCAGCAGGGAATTCGGCAAAAAGCTTGTTGGTGTTCTTGAAGGTTGTTTTGTCGTTGTAAAAGGCGATGGAGTAGCTGGGGGGAGTCTGTCGGATGCTGGCCTGCATGTCGAAGATATCATCATCACAAATCAGGAGCAGAGCCGGTTTCAGCTTGCTGCCGTCAAAGCGGTAGTCAAGTATGGTGAGGTTGGCAGTGGAAACGATGCCCTTTTCGTCAACGTCGGATTTGAAGTCAATATCGCAATAGGCGGAGAGATTATCAGCGCTGCGGTGGTCAAACATATAGGTGTAGCCGTAGCCAAAGCCGCCGAATAGTATCAAAAGTACGCCAAAGAGGATTATGAGCTTATTTTTCATGTAACCTTCCTTTCAGGTTTTGACTATATAGTTACTTTCCGTACATTTTGTTGAGGGCATTTTCCTTGAAGAGATTGCCCTGCTCAATGTAGCGGTGTACCATTTTTTCAGATTTGTGCCGCGTCTGCCGCATGATGGACAGGGTGTCCAGGTCGTGCTGGGCTGCGCTGGTGGCAAAGCCACGGCGCAGGCTGTGGCCTGCAAAATCATCAGGATTCAGTCCCAGGCGCGCCATGTAGTGCTTGACGATGGTTGCTACCGCTTTGTCGTTGAGCTGTGTGTCCCGTGGCTGGCGGTTGCGCTTGAAGCCCCGGAACAGGGGGCCTGTGGTGAGGCCTGCAGCCTCTATCCATGCCTTTACGGCCCTTACGGTGCATACCTCCTTGTCCGGCGCATAGGGAATGGCAATCTGGCTGCCGCTGCCCATCTGGTCGCCCTTGGACTGGGGAATGAATACCACAAGCCCCTGGGGGGTAAAGGTCAAATCCTCAAGCTGCACGGCTACCAGCTCCGAGCGGCGGAAGGCTCCGGCGAAGCCCAAAAATAGCAGAGCCCTGTCCCGGAGCGTCACCAAATCATTTCCTGTCAGCATATCTGCCAAAAGGGGCAGGGTTTCCATGAGAATAGGAGATTTGCCATGCTGAAAGGTACCCTTTTCCCTGCGGATGGCCTGCATGGCATTGTGTACCATCACATGCTTGGCGGGATTGTTTTCCTGGTAGCCTGCGGCTATGTGGTTTTCAGAAATGGCGGTTACCCGCCGGGAAACGGTATTTGCCCTGGCATGGTCAGCCAAATCATTGACGTAGTTTACAATATCTTCAGGCTTGCAGGGCAGGGGACACAGATCATTGGCCTCGCACCAGTCTGTAAAGTCATTCCAGTCGGCGGCATAGGATTTCAGGGTGTTGTCTGATTTTGCTTTTTTCATGCGCCTTTTGCTCTTGGCGGAGAGCAGGACATTCTGGTTTATTTCCTTATTGTCATAGAGCAGGAAATCCTTCCTGACATTCATTTTTATCACCTGCAATTCTGTAAAGTGCAATTCTACAACGAACAAAGCGGCAATACACGCCCTGAAAGCAGTATTGCCGCTGAAATGGCACTGGATATCTTAGATTAGATTCTGAACCTGCGTACAGCCTCCTGCAGCAAGTCTGCCTGAGCGCTGAGCTGTACGGAGGCTGCGGCAGATTCCTCGGCAGTGGAGGAGTTGTTCTGCACCACGTTGGATACCTGCAGTACCCCCTGGTTCAGCATCTGCAGGGCGGAACTCTGCTTCTGGGATGCGTCGGCAATGCCGCCCACCAGGCCGGTGATGCGGTCGATGCTCTCCTGAATGCTCTTCAGGGCCTCGGCAGTGCCCCGGGCCAGCTCCGTACCTGCATTGACAGTGTCAATGGACTTCTCAATGATATCGGTGGTTTCCTTGGCGGCTTTTGCGGAGCGGGCCGCCAGATTGCGTACCTCTTCGGCAACAACGGCAAAGCCCTTGCCGTGCTGGCCTGCACGGGCGGCCTCCACAGCGGCATTGAGGGCCAGGATATTGGTCTGGAAGGCAATTTCATCAATTACCTTGATAATCTTGGCAATATTGGCGGAGGATTCGTTGATGTCGGCCATGGCCTGCAGCATTTCTTCCATGCGCTTGTTGCCTGCCTGCGCCTTGGCATCGGCCTCCTTGGTCAGCTCGTTGGCATGAGTGGCGTTTTCTGCGTTGCCGGCAGTCTGGGCCGTGATTTCAGCGATGGAGGCGGAAAGCTCCTCAACGGAGGAGGCCTGGGTGGAAGCTCCCTTGGCCAGCATGTTGCCGGCATCGGAGATATTCTTGGAGCCGCTGGCCACCTGCTGGGCGGCAACGGAAATCTTGCCCATGACATCCTTCATCTGCTTTGCCATCTTGTTGAAGGCCACAGCTGCACGGCCGATTTCGTCATTGGAGTACACATCAAGGTGTACGGTAAGGTCGCCGTCAGCCATCAGGCCGGTCTTCTCTTCCATTTCCTTCATAGGGCGGGCGAAGGAACCGGCCAGCAGCCTGGCAAATATAAGCACGCCAATGAGCAGCACGAGTACAACCGCGGCTACCTGCATAATAGCGGTGTACAGTACGCTCATTACCTCGGCGCGGTCATTCTCTACAACCAGGCTCCAGCCCATATTTCCTACCGGTGCGGAGGCGGCCAGGCAGTTGGTGCCGTTGCCGTTGATGTATTCCATAGCGGCAGCCTTGCCGGAGGCGGCAGACTGGACAGGCAACATGGAAGCCCAGTTGGTGATAGTTTCAACGAATTTCTGCTCAGGGTGAATCATGACATTGCCCTTTGAGTCCGTCAGATAGATGGTTTCACTGCGGTCATTGAGCATATTGGTATTCTCGTTGAGAAGTGTCTGAAGGGTATCCATGTTGAAGGTGGAGGCAATGGCACCAATTATGGCACCGGACTCATCTTTGACAGGCACGGCGGCGATTATCATCACCTTGCCGGTAGCCTTGGAGATGGTGGCATCGCTAAAGGCGTATGGCTTGCCCTGCTGGAGAACCGCCCTGATGTAGTCACGGTCGGCTACGTTTACGTAGTTGCCGGAATCCCTGGCCACCTGCTGACCGTTTGTGTCACAGACGAACAGGCTGGATACGGTAGGTGAATCCTTTTTGGCCACCTGCAAAAGCCGTTCCATGCGATTCTTGTCCATACTGCGGATGGCCTCTGTTTCGCTGAGGGCCTCCATAAAGTTGGCCTGGTTCATGAAGGTTTCAGCCATATCTCCTGCCTTCAGGCGGGACAAATAGATGTTGTGCTGGTCGATTTGCTCCATGCGCTCGTCATACATGGTGTTCATGGCCAGAGCCGTGACGATGACAACAGGAATCAGTGCCAGCAGCAAAAAGCTGAGGGTCAGCTTTTTGGTTAGATTGAAATTTGAAAAAAGCCTTTGTAACATAATCCTATCCCCTTGTGTATCATAATACAAATTTATACATAATTTTCCTCCTATAGTTTAACACATCTGTGGGAAATTTGACTAGGATTTTTGGGATTTCAAGAATAATTTGCGAAAATATGCAAACTGTAGTAAAATTGTTGTGTCGCGTTTTAATAACGCGAGGATTTATATTTGCAGGTGATATGTGTTGGCAAACAAAATGTTTGATTTGATTAAAAGTGATTTGGCTGAGCTGGAGCTTGCATTGCAGGAGGCTGTCAGTGCGCCGGAAAAGATTATTACGGAGATTGGCACCCATCTGGTGGCTTCGGGGGGCAAGCGCCTCAGACCGGCGATTTATTTTCTGGCGGCTCGCTGCGGCGAGAATTTCTCTCTGCAGGAGGCCATGCCGCTGGGGGTTGCGCTGGAAATGATGCACATGGCCTCCCTGGTGCATGATGATGTGATTGACAGTGCGGATACCCGACGTGGCTCCGCTACAGCCAATGCCAAGTGGGGCAATCAGATATCCATTCTGGCAGGTGATTATCTTTTCGCCAAGGCCTTTGCACTGGTGGCGGAGAACAATTACAGCAAGCGGGTGGACAGGCAGCTGGCCCGCCTGATTTGTGACCTCAGCTCCGGCGAGCTGATACAGAACAAGGAAATCTATCATGCCTCCTGCGATGTGGATGAGTATTTTGAGCGCATCGCCAAAAAGACTGCCAATTTTATTGCCATCGCCTGCCAGCTGGGCGGCGATGTGGCAAAGCTGCCTGAGAGCCAGATTCAGGCGCTGTATGATTTTGGCTACAATGTAGGCATGGCCTTCCAGCTTACCGATGATTTGCTGGATCTGACCAGTGACAATAAGACCCTGGGCAAGCCTGCCGGCAATGATATACTGCAGGGGATTGTTACCCTGCCTGCCATCCGTGCGCTGGAGGTAAGTCCTGACAGGGACGAGCTTCGCCGCATCGTGACGGACAGGAGCATGACGCCGGAGATGGTGCAGCGGGCGTTGGAGATTGTTCGTGCCAGTGACGGCATAGAGTTTACCCGCAAGAAGGTGGAGGAGTTCCTGCATGGGGCCATAGCCGCGCTGCCGGAGGAGATGCCGGAGGAAATCAAGGAATCCTACCGTATGGTGGTCAGCTTTGTGGGCGGCCGTAAATTCTGATTATTATTCCTATAATCTTTCTATCAACGATGATAGTCCTTCCGGAAGGGGAGGACTATTTTTGTTATTGAGTTTTTTCCGTGTTAAAGTTATAATAAATACGCGTGCTATTTTATTTTTAAAGTAATAGGGGGAAAGAAAATAGATGGCGTTTAGAGATTTACGGGAATATATTGCAGAGCTGGAGCGGCGCGGCCTGCTGAAAAGAATACAGGCAGAGGTGGACTGTGAGCTGGAAATCACGGAGATTACGGACAGGGTTTCCAAGATGGAAGGGAAGAAGAATGTCGCCCTGTTGTTTGAGAATGTAAAGGGTTATGATATGCCTGTGCTGATGAATGCCTTTGGCAGCATGGAGCGCATGGCCATTGCCTTTGGCGTGGAAAAGCTGGATGATGTGGCAGATGAGATGCGGGAGATATTGAAGCTGCCATATATTTCCCTGTCCCACAAGACAGATTTGCTGTCCATTATTCCTATGGCAAAAAAGGCTATTAATTTCCCTAAGTACGTCAAGAAGGCACCTTGTCAGGAGGTTGTGATTACGGATAATCCATCCCTGGACAAGTTTCCTATTTTGAAGTGCTGGCCGCAGGATGGAGGCAGGTTCATCACCCTGCCGCTGGTCTTCACCAGGAATCCGAAGACCGGCAAGCGCAACGTGGGCATGTACCGCCTGCAGAAGTACGACAGCTGTACCACCGGCATGCACTGGCATATCCACAAGAATGGCGCGGACAACTGCCGGGATACCAAGGCCATGGGCGGTCAGCGCATGGAGGTGGCAGTGGCCATCGGCACTGACCCGGTG
Source organism: uncultured Veillonellaceae bacterium (assembly GCA_945949525.1). GTDB lineage: Bacteria > Bacillota > Negativicutes > Selenomonadales > Selenomonadaceae > Anaerovibrio. The sequence goes on along the minus strand of CAMFES010000015.1, from coordinate 14,014 downwards.
GTGACCTACGCGGCTACGGCGCCGTTGCCGCGGGATATCGATGAGATGGTGTTCGCCGGCTTCCTGCGCCACAAGTCCGTGGAGATGGTCAAGTGCAAGACCGTGGATGTAGAGGTGCCTGCCGATGCGGAGATTATTCTGGAGGGCTATGTGGATGTGGATGAACGTCGCTGGGAGGGGCCTTTTGGTGACCATACCGGCTACTATTCCCTGGCTGACTACTATCCTGTTTTCCACATTACCTGCATTACCCACAGAAAGAACCCGATTTATGCGGCTACTATCGTGGGCAAGCCGCCTATGGAGGACTGCTTCCTGGCCAAAGCCACGGAGAGGCTGTTCCTGCCTCTCTTGCAGCAGGCTATTCCGGAGGTTGTGGATATCAACATGCCTCTGGAGGGCGTGTTCCATGACTGCATCTTTGTTTCCATCAAGAAAACCTATCCTATGCAGGCCAAGAAGGTCATGAATGCCCTGTGGGGCATGGGACAGATGATGTTCATCAAGATGATTATCGTGGTGGATGCTCATGTGGATGTGCAGAACGAGAAGGAAGTCTGGTGGCGGGTGTTCAACAACATCGATGCCAAGCGTGACCTGGTGATGATGGAGGGGCCTTTAGACGTGCTGGATCATTCCTCCCCGATGGCCAAGTGGGGCACCAAGGTGGGCATTGATGCCACCAAGACCTGGCCGGAGGAGGGACACACCCGTGAGTGGCCTGACGAGATTGTGATGGATGAGTCTGTCAAGGCCATGGTGGACAGAAAGTGGGAGGCGCTGGGCCTTGACTAGATTGAACCGTGATGATGACGAGGTTTTTGAGAAGATTGATGTGAATAATATGACGTTTTGGCAAAAAATAGATGCCCATCTCAGCAATATTGCTTTTTACCAGATTGTGTTTTCCCTGCCTTTTGCCTACATGGCCGTGCTTTTGGCAAACAAGCTCCACGGGCTGGCAACTGACTGGTGGACTGTGCTGTGGGTGACTACGACTATTGTGGCGGCTCGCAGTGCGGCGCTGGCCTTGGACAACATGATTGATTTGAAATATGACAGGGATCAGCCCAGATTCAATGAAAGGCCTATGGTGGCGGGATTGATTACCCACAGGGATGTCTATATCCTGCTGGCTATCTGCTTTGCCGTGCTGATTTTTTCCGTGCTGCAGCTGAATCCCATCTGTATAAAGCTTTTGCCGGTGGCGGCCCTGCCCTTTGTCGTCTACCCTTACATGAAGCGGCTCACCTGCCTGTGCCACTATATCTGCGGCGTGGCGGTGGCCATGGCTCCTGCCGGTGCCTGGGTGGCTGTGACCGGCCAGGTGGAGTACCCGATGGTGGTACTGTTTTTGGCTGTGGTGCTGTGGATTGGGGGCTTCGATGTGGTGTATGGCGCTCAGGATGAGGCTTTTGACAAGGAACATGGGCTTCATTCCATGGCTACCCTTTTGGGGGCGAAGAGGGCCCTGCTTCTGGCGAAGCTTACCCATGTAGTGACCCTGGCTGTGTTCTTTTATCTGGGGCAGCTTTTAGGGCTGGGGTATTTCTATTATATTGGTGTGGGTATTGCGGGGGGAACCCTGTACTATCAGCACAAGATTATTGATGTAAGAGGTTTTAGAGCCTTTACACGTCGTTATTACGTACACAATGGCATTGTATCGGTGGCGATTTTTATCTGTACGCTGCTGGATGTGCTGCTGTAATTTATATTTTTCTCCGTGGAAAGGAGCGTTTTTGTATGACTGCAAGATTATTAGAGGGCAAGGTTTTCGCTGCGAAGCTTCGCGAGGAAGCGGGGCAGAAAGCCGCCGAGCTGAAGGAAAAATATGGGATTACCCCGGGTTTGGCGGTTATTATCGTAGGTGAGAATCCTGCATCCCAGGTGTATGTCCGCAACAAGCACAAGGCCTGTACGGAGCTGGGATTTTACTCCGAAGGGGTTGAGATGCCTGAAACAACTACCCGTGAGGAGCTTTTGGCAGAAATAGACCGCCTGAACAAGGACGAGAAAATCCACGGCATCCTGGTGCAGCTGCCGCTGCCAAAGGCCTTGCAGCCATACGAGTCAGAGGTACTGGAGGCCATTGACCCTCTAAAGGATGTGGATGGCTTTCATCCTGTAAATGTGGGCAGGCTGGTAACCGGTCAGAAGGCACTGGTGCCTTGTACGCCCCACGGTTGCCTCAGAATGCTGGAGCTGGCTGATATTCCTATTGAGGGGGCTAATGCTGTAGTCATCGGCAGGAGCAATATTGTGGGCAAGCCTATGCTTCACCTGCTTTTAGGCAAGAACGCAACCGTAACCATCTGCCATTCCAGAACCAAAAATCTGGCCCAGGTGACCAGGCAGGCAGATATCCTGGTGGCAGCTGTAGGCAGGCCAAACTTCGTCACCGCAGACATGGTAAAGCCGGGAGCTGCCGTTATTGACGTTGGCATCAACCGCATCGCACCAAAGAAGCTGGTAGGAGATGTGGACTTTGAGGCTGTCAAGGAGGTGGCCGGTGCCATCACGCCTGTGCCGGGAGGAGTAGGGCTTCTGACTATCGCCATGCTGATGCAGAACACCGTTGAGGCAGCCCGCCTGCAGCTGGAAAAGTAATCTGTATCCAGATGAGTTTGCCGGAATTATTTATGTCGGCGAGGTTATGCCGGTAAAATAATGCTGATAATGGGCAGATGGCATTGTTTGGGGCAAGCCATACTGCTGTTATAAAATGAGAGTTATTTTTAGTCTATTTAGGGGGAATTGTATTTATGAAAACTGATGTTGAAATCGCCCAGGAAGCTCAGATGCAGCACATCCGCGAGGTTGCTGCCAAACTCGACATTTGCGAGGACGATTTGGAAATGTACGGCAAGTACAAGGCCAAGATTTCCCTGGATGCCTGGAACAAGGTAAAAAATGACAAGGATGGTAAGCTGGTTCTGGTAACGGCTATCAATCCTACCCCTGCCGGTGAGGGCAAGACTACCACCAGCGTAGGCCTGGCTGACGCCCTGAACAAGCAGGGCAAAAAGGTGGCAGTGGCGCTCCGGGAGCCATCCCTGGGGCCATGCTTCGGACTGAAGGGCGGTGCCGCAGGCGGCGGCTATGCCCAGGTGGTGCCGATGGAGGACATCAACCTGCACTTTACCGGGGATTTTCACGCTATAACCACTGCCCATAACCTGCTGGCGGCAGTGATTGACAACCATATCCAGCAGGGCAATGCTCTGGATATCGATGTGCGCCGGGTGGCTTGGAAGCGGGTGCTTGACCTGAATGACCGGGCACTTCGCCATGTGGTTATCGGCATGGGCGGCAAGGCTCACGGGGTGCCTCGTGAGACCGGTTTTGATATCACCGTTGCCTCCGAGATGATGGCCATCCTCTGCCTGTCCTCTGATTTGGAGGACATGAAGAAGCGGCTGGGGCAGATTGTGGTGGCTTATACCCGTGACGGCCGTGCCGTGCGGGCTGACGAGCTGAATGTGACCGGCGCCCTGACGCTGCTCTTTAAGGATGCCATCAAGCCAAATCTGGTGCAGACACTGGAGGGCACGCCTGCCCTGATTCATGGCGGCCCGTTCGCCAATATCGCTCACGGCTGCAACTCCGTCATGGCTACCAAGTTCGCCCTGAAGTTCGCTGATGTGGTAGTAACCGAGGCTGGCTTCGGTGCTGACCTGGGTGCTGAGAAGTTCCTGGATATCAAGTGCCGCTTTGCCGGTATCCATCCTGATGCGGTGGTTATCGTGGCTACTGTCCGCGCTCTGAAGATGCATGGCGGCCTGCCGAAGACGGAGCTGGGCAAGGTGGACATGGCGGCGCTGGAGAAGGGCCTTGCCAACCTGACCAAGCACATTGAGAATGTGCAGAAGTTCGGCCTGCCTGCCGTGGTAGCCATCAACGCTTTCCCTACAGATACCAAGGAAGAGCTGGACTTCGTGGAGGAGAAGTGCGTGGCTATGGGTGCTTCCGTGGCTTTGTCCGAGGTATGGGCAAAGGGCGGCGAAGGCGGTCTGGAGCTGGCTGACAAGGTTATGGAGGCCATGGAGAAGCCAAGCAATTTCCGCTTTATGTATGAGGTGGAGCAGTCCATTCCTGAGAAGATTGAGGCTGTTGCCAGGGAGATTTATGGCGCCGATGGCGTGGACTTTACCGGCCCTGCCAAGAAGCAGCTGGCGGAGATTGAGGCCCTGGGCCTTGACAAGATGCCTGTCTGCATGGCCAAGACCCAGTATTCCTTGTCTGATGACCCTACTAAGCTGGGGCGTCCGGAGGGCTTCCGCATTACCGTAAAGGAGCTGCGGATTTCTGCCGGTGCCGGGTTCATCGTGGCACTTACAGGGGATATTCTCACCATGCCTGGTCTGCCGAAGAAACCGGCTGCGGAGAATATGGACATTGATGTACAGGGCAGGATTACAGGCTTGTTCTAAAATTTATTAGGGGATGTGATGTTTTAGTGGGAAGGATTTCAGTTGAGCTGGTTCCCCGCAGTCCTGAGGGGTTGCGGGAGGATTTGCAGATGATAAAGGAGAATATTCATGGGGTGGATTTAATCAATATTCCTGATTTGCTGCGGCTTGAAACCCGCAGCTGGCAGGGGGCGGCTATTGCTCAGGATTTTTATCCGGCAGTGATGCCCCACATCAGGGCTATTGACGTGGATTTGACCCAGCCTCTTGCCATGCGGCCGGAGCTTCGGCAGAGCGGCATTACAGAGGTGCTGGTCATTGAGGGTGACCCGCCACAGGATATGAGCCACAAATTCTATCCTACTGTGACCACTGATGTGATTCAGAAATTTCATCAGGAAATGCCGGAGGTAAAGGTGTATGCCGGCATTGACCAGTACCGTGGCAGCATGCGCCAGGAGCTGTACCGCATCCAGCGCAAGCTGCAGGCGGGGGCGGTGGGCTTTTTCACCCAGCCGTTCTTTGACATGCGGATGCTGGAGATGTATGCTGACATGCTGCAGGGGCAGAATGTGTATTGGGGTATCACACCTATTGCCTCTGAGCGTTCCAAAAGCTATTGGGAATTGAAAAACAATGTGGTTTTCCCAAGGGATTTTGAGCCAACTCTGGAATGGAGCATTTACTTTGGCCGAAAGGTAAAGGGCTTCATTGAAACTACAGGCGACAATCTCTATCTTATGCCTATTAAGGGGAATTTGCAGGCATATCTGGAGGGGATTCTCGGCAGCAAGCCGGAGTAATTCCGCCGCCGCGTCTATGTAAAAGGAGAGTATGAAGATGTTCAGGATTTTGAAGAAGCAGGAGCTTTCGCCCGGAATTTTTCACTATGACATTGAGGCACCGAGGGTTGCCAGAAAGGCGAGAGCAGGGCAGTTCATCGTGCTGCGGGTCAATGAGGAAGGGGAGCGCATTCCTCTGACCATTGCGGATTTTGACCGGGAGGCAGGAACCATCACCTTGATTTTTCAGGTAGTGGGGGCCTCCACCCAGCTTCTGGCCAGCAAGAACGAGGGGGAGTCGATTCTTGATTTTGTAGGGCCGCTGGGGCAGCCGTCAGAAATCAGTGAAAACATGGGGACGATTGTCTGCGTAGGCGGCGGCATCGGCGTGGCACCTGTTTATCCTATCGCCCGCGCCATGCACGAGGCAGGCAACAGGGTGATTTCCATCCTGGGTGCCAAGACCAAGGATATCCTGATTTTTGAGGATAAGATGCGTGCCATTTCTGACGAGGTGCTGATTGCCACCGACGATGGCTCCTATGGCGTAAAGGGCTTTGTGACCACTGCCCTGCAGCAGCTGGTGGACCGGGGAGAAAAAATCGACCAGGTTACGGCCATCGGCCCCGGCGTCATGATGCGCAGCGTGGCGGAGGCCACCCGCCCTCTGGGGATAAAGACCATTGTCTCCCTGAATCCTGTCATGGTGGACGGCACCGGCATGTGCGGCGGCTGCCGGGTGCAGGTAGGGGATGAGATGAAGTTTGCCTGCGTGGACGGCCCGGAGTTTGACGGCCATCTGGTGGACTTTGCCAGCCTTATGTCCCGCAGCCGCATGTTCAGGCCGCAGGAAGCACAGGCAAGGGATCACATCTGCAATATCGGGCTGGGGAGGTAAGGAAAATGGCATTAGTAATGGAAAAGCACAAGATGCCGGAGCAGGACCCTCAGGTTCGTGCCCGCAATTTTCAGGAGGTAGCCCTGGGCTATGATGAGGAAACTGCCGTGGCGGAGGCGAACCGCTGCCTGGGCTGCAAAATCCCTAAATGTCGTCAGGGCTGCCCGGTGCAGGTGAACATCCCTGCCTTTATCGGCAAAATCAAGGAACGTGACTTTGATGAGGCCATCAGGATTGTCAAGGAGTCCAACTCCCTGCCGGCGGTCTGCGGCCGCGTCTGCCCACAGGAAAACCAGTGCGAGAAGCATTGCGTCATGGGCATCAAGGGGGAGCCGGTAGGCATCGGCAGGCTGGAACGCTTTGTGGCTGACTATCAGCTGGCCAAGAACGAGGAAATCCAGCCAATCCAGTTTGCGGAGGATGCCCAGAAGGTGGCTGTCATCGGTGCAGGCCCTTCCGGCCTGTCCTGTGCTGGTGACCTGGCAAAGCTTGGGTACAAGGTGACGATTTTTGAGGCGCTGCATGTGGCTGGCGGCGTTTTGTCCTATGGCATTCCTGAGTTCCGCCTGCCGAAGGAAAAAATCGTGAAGCGAGAGGTGGAGAACCTTCAGAAGCTGGGTGTGACCATTGAGGTAAATGCCATCGCAGGACGCCTTTTCACCGTGGATGAGCTTTTAGGCGAGATGGGTTTCGATGCGGTGTATGTAGGTACAGGTGCCGGTCTGCCGCACTTTATGCACATTCCGGGGGAAAACCTCAACGGGGTGTATTCCTCCAATGAGTTCCTGACCCGCTGCAATCTGATGAAGGCCTATGACTTCCCGAACCATGCCACTCCGATTGCCATCGGCAAGAATGTGGCAGTGGTAGGCGGAGGCAACGTGGCTATGGATGCCGCCCGCACCTCTCTGCGGCTGGGGGCGGAAAATGTGTACATCGTGTACCGCCGTTCCGAGGCGGAGCTGCCTGCTCGTGCCGAGGAAGTGCATCACGCCAAGGAGGAAGGGATTCAGTTCAAGCTGCTGAACAATCCTGTGGAAATCCTGGGGGATGAGAACGGCTGGGTAAAGGGGCTTCGGTGCATCCGCATGGAGCTGGGTGAGCCTGATGCTTCCGGCCGCCGCCGCCCTGTGGCTGTTGAAGGCTCTGAGTTTGAGCTGGCTGTGGATACCGTCATCATGGCTATCGGCAATGGCCCGAACCCTATCGTGGCTTCCACGACGCCGGGTATGGACACCAATAAGCGGGGCAACATCATCGCTGACGAGGAAACCTGCGCCACCACCAAGGAAGGCGTTTTCGCCGGTGGCGATATCGTAACCGGCGCGGCTACTGTTATTCTGGCTATGGGAGCAGGCAAGAAGGCTGCTGCCGCCATTGACAAGTACCTAAAGGCAAAGACAGCGGAGCAGAAATAAGAGCTGGTGGAAGCGAGAAGGAAATAATAAGGACAGAAATCTAGACAGAAATCTAGACAGAAATCTAGGCGGAAATCTAGGCGGAAATCTAGGCGGAAATCGCGGCGGTACAGATATAATTGAGATGTCACTATATCATTTGGCATATTGCAGTGGATTTCCGTTGGGATTTTGTGGTTTTGGATGCGGCCGTGCAGGCCGCATCTTTTTTTTGTGAGTGCTTGAAATAATGATGTGTCTTTTGTGATTAAAGACAGTGGATATATGCGGACTTTCATACTTTGTGGCTCAAAAATTTTTTTAGTGATTTTTGATTGCACGAAAATGTCGGTTTGAATGTCGGTATGAGTGTCGGTTTGCTTATATAAAGAATTCACGTTAATAAATTTCTCTATCAAATTTACAAAGAATGCCGAAAACGGCAAAAATAAGAGAGATAAAATGTATTATTGATTGAGTTTTTTGCCGATAATATGATATACTACATCATGGATGTGTGTGTTTGTTGATTCGATTTATAGCGAGGGATAGCAATGCGATACCTTTCAGTTACTGAAATAGCAAAGAACTGGGGAGTGTCAGAGCGCAGTGTTAGAAACTACTGCGCGCAAGGGAGGGTATTGGGTGCATTTCTTACTGGCAAGACTTGGAACATTCCCGAAAATGCGGAAAAACCAGAGCGGTCTAACAAAAAGAAAAAGCAACCTGTTATATTACTGGATATTTTGCAAGAACAGAAAGCAAGCAAATACTACGGTGGTATCTATCATAGGACACAGATTGATTTGACCTATAATTCCAATCATATTGAGGGAAGCCGTCTGACGCATGACCAGACAAGATATATTTTTGAGACTAATACCATTGGAATGGGGAATGAAGTCCTCAATGTAGATGATGTAATAGAAACAGTAAATCATTTTCGTTGTATTGATATGATTATTGATAATGCGCAAGCTGCATTGACTGAGAAGCTTATCAAGGAGCTGCATCTGCTGCTAAAAAATGGTACCAGTGATTCACGAAAAGATTGGTTTGCTACAGGAGATTATAAGAAATTGCCTAATGAGGTGGGCGGTATGGCGACTGCCCTGCCGGAAGAGGTTGCTGGCAAGATGAAAGCCTTGCTGGCAGAATACAATGCTAAAAAAGAAAAGTCATTGGAGGATATTTTGGCTTTTCATGTGCGGTTTGAGCGCATCCATCCGTTTCAGGATGGCAATGGGCGTGTCGGCAGGCTGATTATGTTCAAAGAGTGCCTGAAATACAATATTGTGCCCTTTATTATTGAGGATGGATTAAAGTTATTTTATTATCGCGGCCTGAAGGAATGGGATAATGAAAAGGGCTATCTGACAGATACATGCCTGACGGCGCAGGATAAGTATAAGGCGTATCTGGATTATTTCAGGATTGCGTATTAAGCGGGATTGCTAAGTATAGAAGGCTATAGCAATATGGTTGAAAATGATGTTATAATGGACAAGGGCATGTTTCTTTGATAGAATATTGTCAAAGGGTAAATTGCCTTGACTAAAATGATTAGAAAAGGAAGTTGATTATGAGTACAGACAGATACACTAGTCCTTTATCGGAGCGTTATGCCAGCAAGGAAATGCAGTATATTTTTTCTCAGGACAAGAAATTTACAACCTGGAGAAAATTGTGGATTGCTTTGGCTGAAACAGAAATGGAGCTTGGGCTTTCTGAAAATGGCAAGCCTGTAATTTGTCAGGAGCAGATTGATGAGATGAAGGCTCATGTGAACGAAATCAATTACGATGTGGCAAAGGCCAGGGAGAAGCTGGTTCGTCATGACGTTATGAGCCATGTTTATGCCTATGGGCAGCTCTGCCCGAAAGCAGCCGGCATTATTCATCTTGGTGCTACTTCCTGCTATGTTGGTGATAACACCGATATTATCATCATGCGGGAGGCTTTGCAGCTGGTTCAGAAGAAACTGGTCAATGTGATTGCCGAGCTTGCCAAGTTTGCAGATAAGTATAAGGATTTGCCTACCCTGGCATTCACTCATTTTCAGCCGGCACAGCCTACTACTGTAGGCAAGCGTGCTACCCTGTGGGCACAGGAGTTCATTATGGACCTGGAGGACCTTGAATATGTTATGAACAGTCTGAAGCTGTTAGGCTCCAAGGGAACTACCGGCACACAGGCAAGCTTCCTTGAGCTTTTTAATGGCGACCAGGAAACTATTGACAAGATTGACCCTTCTATTGCTGCCAAGATGGGCTTTAAGGAGTGCTATGCTGTTTCCGGCCAGACCTATTCCAGAAAGGTTGACACCAGGGTTGCCAATATCCTGGCTGGTATAGCTGCCAGTGCCCACAAGCTGTCCAATGATATTCGCCTCCTTCAGCACCTGAAGGAAGTGGAGGAACCATTTGAAAAGAATCAGATTGGTTCTTCTGCAATGGCATACAAGAGAAATCCAATGCGCAGTGAGCGTATTGCCTCTCTGTCCAGGTATGTGATGATTGATGCCCTGAATCCGGCCATTACTTCTGCCACCCAGTGGTTTGAGAGAACCTTGGATGATTCTGCCAACAAGCGCCTGTCTATTCCGGAGGGCTTCCTGGCAATTGATGGTATTTTGGATTTGTGCCTGAATGTTGTAGACGGTTTGGTAGTTTATGACAAGGTTATTACCAAGCACATGATGGCGGAGCTGCCTTTCATGGCTACCGAGAATATCATGATGGATGCTGTTAAGAATGGCGGCAACCGTCAGGAGCTTCATGAGAAGATTCGTACCCTTTCCATGGAAGCTGGCAAGAATGTCAAGCAGCAGGGCAAGGACAATAATCTGCTGGAGCTTATTGCAGCTGACCCTGAGTTTAACCTTACTTTGGAGGAGCTGCAGAAGACGATGGATCCTTCCAGGTATGTTGGCCGTTCTCCTATTCAGGTGGAAAAGTTTATTAAGAACGTGGTTCAGCCTGTATTGGATGCACACAAGGAAGAACTGGGCATGACTGCTGAGATTAATGTATAATAATGTGCTGTTTATGCAGAAATAGTGCATAAATAGTGTGTTGTCATAGATGAGGGCGGAGTTTTTCTGCCCTTATTCTTTTATTGAAGTATTGATTAAATATAAGTCAATCTAAGCTAGCTTCCTGCCAGCATATATATACTACCAAAATACCACAGGACAAAGCTATGCTGATCTTTTCTTCGGTGGCTTCGTTGCTGACAGCATAGGGAAGTCCTTGTGTAAGCTCTGCCTCCTGCAAGGGCCAGTATACTCCCTGAATGGTTACGCCGGAGGCTTTTGCTGTCAGAGGCAGCAGTGAAATAGCCTTGGCATGTTTTTGGAAGGTCATGGAGATTTTCTCATTGCCGCGCAAAAAAAATACTGCCTCCTGCTCATCGGCAATACAGCCATGAAGCCTGCTGTGCCCAAAAGAAAAAATTGTACTGTAGGCATGGTCAAAGCGTCCGCCCATTGCACCTGTTAAAACGACATATTTTTGCTCTGCTGCCGCCATGTCCAGTGCCAGCTGAGTATCTGTATAATCCTTTTGGACAGGAAATTTCTCAATGGGAACCCTGTTGGCTGCCGCCCACTGCCATGCCTCGGCTGTTGCACTGTCACCATCGCCAATGAGCCTAAGTGGCACAATCCCGGCACGATGGCAGCAGTCTATGCCCCGGTCAATGCACCAAAGCTGCCTGCCTCTGGCTGCCTGACACAGCCAGTCAGCCGCCGGTGCCCTGCCGCCACCTGCTAGAAGCAGCTCTCCCGGGGGCAGGGGATTGTCATAATTGACATGTACATCCGGTAATATTATTTCATTCTTTTCCTTTATCTTTGTCTGCATATTTGCCTCCATATATAATTCTGTAATATCTAATGAAGGTACCCCGCCTATTGAGCCAGGAACTGCCTGATTAAATATATTTCAAATATATTTTCGTATGATGCCTTTGAGATGTCAATACCTATCGCAAAAGTATTTTGGGGCGGGTATATATTTTATCCATAATTAATACACAGGTGTATTTTGTTATTTGTTCATTGACAAATTTTGAAAACATGCTATTATATAAAATATATTAAATAATAATTATTATTTATAAGTAAATAATATCGCTAATATTAGCATATATTTACTGTCAGGGAAGCTGGTTGGGGAGAGTGTGTATCTGTTATGAGTGTGTATTATATCTAAGGGGGCGGTGTGTATGAAGCATTTGGCGTTGGGTATCAGGGTTCCTATTGAACAGGATAATCCTAGTATTGTCCGTGATGATGCAAAATGCATCAAATGTGGCATGTGTAAGGAGATTTGTACCAATCAGATTGGCGTGCATGGCACATATACCTTTGAGGAAACTAACGGACTGGCAGTCTGTATCAACTGCGGCCAGTGTGCCAATGTATGCCCGGTGGACAGTATTACTGAGCGATATGAGTATCCTGAGGTGAAGGCGGCAGTGCAGGATAAGGACAAGGTAGTAATTGTCAGTACCTCGCCATCTGTCAGGGCTGCGCTGGGGGAGGAGTTCGGCATGACTGACGGTAGCTTTGTACAGGGGAAGATGGTCGCTCTCCTGAGAAAGCTGGGGGCTGATTATGTGCTGGACACCAATTTTGCCGCTGACCTGACCATAGTAGAGGAAGCCAGTGAGCTGATTGAACGTGTCACCAAGGGAACGGCACCATTGCCTCAGTTTACTAGCTGCTGCCCGGCATGGATAAAGTATGCGGAAATCTATCATCCGGAAATCCTGCCGCATATTTCCACAGCCAAGAGCCCTATTGGTATGCAGGGGCCTACCATCAAGACTTATTTTGCGAAAAAAATGGGTATTGATCCGGCAAAGATTGTCAATGTGGCATTGACGCCTTGTGCTGCTAAGAAATTTGAAATCCGCCGGGAGGAGATGAAGGATGCCGCAGATTATCTGCAGACAGAGGGCATACGGGACATGGATTTTGTGATGACTACCCGGGAGCTTGCCAGGTGGTGCAAAGAAGAAGGCATTAATTTTGCAGATCTTGAGGACAGCGATTTTGATAAGTTCATGGGAGAGGCATCTGGAGCAGCTGTCATATTTGGCAATACCGGTGGCGTTATGGAGGCCGCTCTGAGGACTGCCTATGAGTATATTACAGGGGAAACAGCTCCTGATGTGCTGCTCAAGCTGGAATCGGTCCGGGGCTACGAGGGCATCAGGGAGGCGGAATTGAAGGTAGGCGACCTGGAGATGCGGGTGGCTATTGTCTATGGTACAGCCAATGCGGAAAAGCTGCTGGCAGACATTAGAAGCGGTAATAAGCAGTATCATTTTATAGAGGTCATGACCTGTCCGGGAGGCTGCATAGGCGGTGGCGGACAGCCGAAGGATTTTGATAAGGATAGTGATGAGGTGCGAAAATCCCGTATTGCCAGCCTGTACGCCCAGGATGCCGCCATGAGCCTGCGCAAGAGCCATGAAAATCCTGACATCAAGGCAATATATGAGGAATTCTATGGCAAGCCGCTTAGCCAGTTGGCGGAAAAGATGCTTCATACCTCATACACGGATAGAAGCAATACCATCAGCAGGAAAAATAATCCTGCTGACCAGGCAGGAAATGTAAATAAAACAGTAAAAGGAGAGAATGATATGAAGACCTGGAAGTGCAAGATTTGTGGTTATGTTTATGAAGGTGACAGCCTGCCGGCAGATTTCAAGTGTCCAATCTGCAAGCAGCCAGCGACTGCTTTTGAGGAAGCTGTTGTGCCTAAGGAGGAAGCTGTGCAGGGCAATAAATATGCCGGTACCCAGACGGAAAAGAATCTACATACTGCCTTTGCCGGTGAATCTCAGGCAAGAAACAAGTACACTTACTTTGCCTCTGTGGCACAGGGAGAGGGCTTTGAGCAGATTGCAGCTCTGTTCCTGAAGACTGCCGAGAATGAAAAGGCACACGCCAAGATGTGGTTCCAGGAGCTGGGAGAGCTGGGAGATACCAAGGCAAATCTTGCAGCAGCTGCCGAAGGTGAGAACTATGAGTGGACTGATATGTACGACGGCTTTGCCAAGACTGCCGAAGCAGAAGGCTTCCCGGAGTTGGCAGCCAAATTCCGTGCTGTAGGAGCCATTGAGAAGCACCATGAGGAACGGTATCGCGCCCTGCTGAAGAATATTGAGCTTTCTCAGGTGTTTGAAAAGAGCAAGGTTCAGGTATGGGAGTGCCGTAACTGCGGTCATATTGTGGTAGGCACAAAGGCACCTGATTCCTGCGAGGTTTGCGGCTATGCCCAGAGCTACTTTGAGCTGAATACTGAGAATTATTAATCATTTCATTGCTGAATCGGCAGCTGAGCCATCAACTGCCGGTTCAGCTTTTTAACTAATCCGCCAGAAGTCCTCCACCTCTCAGGTGGGGGATTTTTTGGCGGGATGGTGGATTTACCGAATGTGCCGTAAAGCCCCTGCCTCCAATGATCAAGCGACAGAGATACTACGATTCTCTCCAGCTTGCAGCATAGT
>CAMFES010000014.1 GCA_945949525.1 uncultured Veillonellaceae bacterium | reverse complement strand
TTGTGCCTCGGTGCTTAGCGATTCGCGAGCCATCAGGCGAAGCGAGAGCTTAGCATCCGCTAGGCACAATGAGGAGCGCGAGCGTGTTTTCTATAGGTATTGCCCCTGCTCACCCCTTTATAATGTCTGAACAGAGTCCACGAACTACCAAACTATTTCAGTCAGTATATGCTCGTAGTTACAAACAAGCACCACGACAAACTGAAATTTAACAATAGGGAGAGATTTTTCGATAATTTCTTTAACAACATTGCGATTTTAGCATATTAAGATATTGAATTTTGTAGATTTTCCAGAGAGGGAGATTTTGCAATGGCTATGGTAGTAAAAAATAATATGCCTGCCAAGCAGACATTGAATAAATTGAATAAAAACAGCAAGGCGCTGTCCAAGAGCCTGAAAAAAGTTGCTTCCGGCATGAAAATAAACAGTGCCGCTGATGATGCCTCCGGTTTTTCCATATCTGAAAGAATGCGGGTACAGATCAGGGCGCTGGATCAGGCAAATGCCAATGCTCAGAATGCAGGCAGTCTGCTGCAGACGGCAGAGGGAGCGGCATCCTCCACGGTCGATATACTGAAAACCCTGAAAGAAAAAGCGATTAACGCCGCCAATGATACCAACACGGATATTGACAGGGCAACCATCCAGAAGGAGCTGGATCAGGCCATTGACCAGATTTCAGATAATGCCAATGTCACCTTCAATGGCATAAGAATTTTTGATGGCGGTGCGGATATCAGCAAATCCGTGCAGGATACCATCATCAAGGCACTAAATTCTGAATGGCTCAAGGCCAGCTTTGACATGATACAGGATGCTTATGGCCTTAATTTCACTGATGGCAGAGCAAGCGTCACCGAAATGGAAGTGGTATTGAAGGATGAGGGTGGTAATGACAGATTGGCCTATGTTACGTCCGGTGCTACTGGTGGTGTTACCACAAAGCTGACCCTTACAGTTAACATGTACTATTACAACGACCTGGATGAAAGCGATCCAAATGGTTCCTCGCCTTCCACCGGCACTCAGTATTTGGATCGTGTTATTGCCCATGAGCTTACGCATGCTGTCATGTCTGCCAATATCAAAAATTGTGGAAGCCTGCCTATGTTTATCAAAGAGGGCTTTGCCGAGGTTACCCACGGTATAGATGATAACAGAAGGGGGACGTTGGAAAGTCTGCCTGATTTATCAGATGGCATGTCCGGCGAGGGTGCTTATGCCGGCGGTTATGCTTTTTTGCGCTATATGAATAAGCAATGCGGCAGTGGCAGTGTACAGGCCTTTATGCAGGCTCTGGTACAGTATGAAGGGGATAAAGACAAGGCTGTTAATTCTGCTACCAGTGGCAGGTTTAATACATTGCAGGAAATGATAGACGCTTTCAATGGGGCAAAGACGGCGGCGGGCGATATAAAAGCATTTCTGCTGAATTCCTGTGGCATAGATCTGGACAACCCTGATGTGGGCTCAATTCTCGGTGCGGATGCCAATCAGGGGGAGGTGCGTGATGATAAAGGGACTGTATTGGAAGGCCTGAATACAAAATTCTGGTATTATCCAAGCGCCAACTCAACCCTGATAAATGGACTTACTGTCAAGTGGCCTGACTTTCAGAAGGGGGAAGGACTGAAATTTCAGGTAGGCACCAAGGCTAATCAGGTAATTAATTCTGCTTTTGGCAGTATCAGCGCCGAGGGACTGGGCTTGAAGGCTGATAACGGCAGTACCCTGAGTGTGGGAACCCGCGTCAAGGCAAAGCAGGCCATTACTATTTTGGACAATGCCATAGAAAAGGTGCTGGACCAGCAGACCAACATAGGTGCTATTGAAAGCAGGCTGGAATACACCCGGGCCAACCTGACTACTGCCAGCGAAAATACTGTCAGTGCAGAGTCAGTCATACGCGATGCGGATATGGCAAAGGAAATGACGGAATACACAAAGAACAACGTGCTGCTGCAGGCGGCGCAGTCCATGCTGGCACAGGCCAATCAGAACAGCTCCGGGGTTCTGAGCCTGCTGCAGTAAAACGGAATATACGGCATAGCTGCAAGGCTGACCGGCAGGCAGGAGGCGTCTGTATTCTCCCCTGTCTTGTCAGTCTTGTTTTTTTATGTATTTTTGCTTGCAATATCCGTTGAATAGGTCTATAATGCAACCCATAAATATGCTGTAAAAAATACAAAGATGTAAAGACAGTGTACATGGTCGGCGGACAGCATGTTTTGCGCCGAGTGCAGCAGCCTATGTGTGACGAAAGCAGCTGCTGTACTATGTATGCTGCATGGAGAAGCCGCAAGGGACTCCATGAGAAAAGAGGAGGTTGTTATGAATAGCTTTCGTTTAACTGAAGAAGAGATGAATTATCTGGCGGAAAAATATCCGACGCCCTTTATGGTGGTGTCCCTGGACAAGGTGGAGAGAAATTACCATTATCTCCGGCACAGGCTGCCGCAGGTAAAGGTGTTCTACGCCATCAAGGCCAATCCGGAACCGGCCGTGCTGACAAGGCTGGCCAGCCTGGGCTCAAATTTCGATGTGGCCTCCGAGGGCGAAATCAGGCTGCTGAGTTCCCTGGGCATAGACGGGAGCCGCATGATTTACGCCAATCCTGTAAAGCCTGCTGACAGCATAGCTCTGGCGGCGCGAGCGGGTGTAGATAAATTTACCTTCGACGATGAAAGCGAAATACCAAAGCTGGCTGAGAATGCTCCCGGTGCCAGGGTGCTTGTCAGGGTGCAGGTGGAGAATGAATCAGCCGTCGTTAATCTGAACGAAAAATTCGGGGTGGTGCCTGAGCTGGCACTGCCACTGTTGCATAAAGCCAAAGCTGCCGGACTGGTGCCGGCAGGCATCTGCTTCCATGTGGGCAGCCAGTCCCTGAAGGCCGATGCTTACGGCAGGGCGCTGAGGATGTGCCGCAGGCTCTTTGACAAGGCGGCCTGTGAGGGGCTTGACCTGAGGATTCTGGATATTGGCGGTGGCCTGCCGATTCCTGAAACTGGGCAGCCGGAGCCGAATCTGGATGCCATGACGGAGAGCATCCGCACCAGCCTTGATGAGCTGTTTCCGGATGTGGAAATCTGGTCGGAGCCGGGGCGCTACATGTGCGGCACAGCCGTAAACCTGGTTACCACCGTTATCGGTACCAAGCTGAGGAACGGACAGCCGTGGTATGTGCTGGATGATGGATTGTACGGCAGCTACAACGGGCTTGTCTTCGACCATTGGACATACAAGCTGGAGTTTTTCAGGGACGGGGCAAAAACGCCGTCCGTGTTTGTGGGGCCTAGCTGTGACTCCATTGATGTGGTAGCCAGGGATTTGCCGGCACCGCAGCTGCAGGTGGGGGACAGGGTGCTGACTCCGGAGGTCGGCTCCTATTGTGCGTCTGCCGCCACCAGCTTCAACGGCTTTCAGCCGGCCAAGACCGTTGTCTATGAGGACAATATCTCTGCCCTGGGGCAGAAGGCAGTAAGCTGATACGGATATTTTTGTGAGCTTATGGGCATGACACTGTTTTCGGATATGTGTCGTGCCTTTTTTGTTGCACCGGCACATGGAATGAATTTGTTAAACATTGCTCCAAAAAATCAGAAAGCCTTTGCGTAAATCCGCTTTCTAATGTACAATAGAGGCTGGGATAGTTTAGTTATTTCGGCAATATGGGAGATTGGAAATGAAGCTTTCTAGCGATATGGATGTGGAGCAGCAGGGAGAGCGGCTGCTTCGGGAAGCCTTTCAAAATACTGTGGATGCTATGGAAAATAGCAAGGGACAGATATTTGAGATTTACGAAAATACGAAAAATGATGTGGAAGCGGCGCGGGTTATGCTGAAGGAGCTGAAAGCGGAAACCGCCAAGCTGCAGGATGAGGTGGATGTGCTGGTTCACTGCGAGCAGCAGGAAAAGCAGCGACTGGTGAAGGTCAGCAGTAATTTTGCCAATTATTCCGAGGATAAAATCCGGGCCAGCTACGAGGCTGTCAAGGATGTGCAGGTACGCCTTGCACTGGTCAAGGAGAAGGAGTTCCAGTCACGCCGTCAGCGGGACAGGCTGGAGCTGAGGCTGCGGGGCATGGAACAGACCCTTCTGATGGCAGAGCGCCTGGCCACCAAGCTGGGGACGGTGGTGGGCTACCTGACATCCCAGATTAGCAATGTGGTGGCGCAGATGGATATCGCCTCCAAAAACAAGTTTCTGGGCGTTCAGATTATCAAGGCCCAGGAGGATGAGCGGCTGAGGGTTTCCCGTGAAATCCACGATGGCCCGGCTCAGGAGATGGCCAACCTTATCTATCAGGCCTCCATCTGCGAACGGCTGGTGGATACCCGCCCTGATGAGGCCAAGGCCGGTCTGCAGGAGCTGAGGCGGCAGATTCGCACCTGCCTTGCCGATGTGCGGCAGATTATATTTGATATGCGGCCTATGTCCCTGGATGATCTGGGACTGGTGCCGGCCCTGCGGCAGCTGGTCAGCAAGCTGGAGGAACGCAAGATACTAAAGACGGATTTTCAGGTCAATGGCAAGGAGCGTGCCCTGGAAAAGCATGTAGAGGTAACATTGTTCCGCATCATTCAGGAGGGACTGAACAATATCCACCGCCACGCCGGTGTCAGCGAGGGGCGTCTGCGGCTTTTGTTCTCTCAGAATGATTTGTCTATTTTGATTTCGGATGAGGGCCGGGGCTTTGACATGGAGGAAATTGAGGAAATGCGCAGAACCGGTACCGGCAATGGTCACTTCGGCATTCTGGGCATGGAGGAAAGAGCTAAGCTGATAGGTGCTGCCCTGAACGTGATTTCCGTGCAGGGGGAAGGTACGAAGATTCATGTCAAGCTGCCGTATCCGAAGCTGGAAAAAGAGTAATAGTGTGGCTTATGAGAAAAGAATATCTGCTAAATCAATATGAGGCGCCGATTGCTCATGCAATGAAAGAATATGCAGGGGACGGCGCCCTTGCTTTTCATACTCCAGGGCACAAGCAGGGGCTGGGAGCCCACAGGCTGCTCAGGGAGCTGATTACGGAGGAAGGCCTGCGGCAGGAGGTTTCACTCATGGAGGAGCTGGATGATCTCCATGAGCCGGAGGGGTGCATCAAGGCGGCAGAGGCTTTGGCGGCGGAGCTTTGGGGTGCAGAGGATACCATGTTTGTCATCAACGGCACTACGGGGGCAATCCATGCCATGCTGGCTGGCACCCTGTCGCCGGGAGATGAGGTGCTGATACCACGGAATGCCCACCGCTCCATTATCGGAGGCGTGATACTGGCAGGTGCCGTGCCTGTGTATATTCAGCCGGAGGTAGACAGAAGGCTGGGCATCGCCATGGGGCTGAGCCTGTCTGCCGTGCAAGGGGCCATAGCCGACCATCCCGGGGCCAGGGCGCTGGTGGCGGTGTATCCTACTTATTACGGCTTTTGCTGTGATTTGCGGGCTATCGCAGAGGCGGTACATGAGGCTGGCATGCTGCTGCTGGTGGATGAGGCTCATGGCGCCCACCTGCGCTTCAGCCAGGAGCTGCCCCTTCAGGCCATAGAGCTGGGGGCGGATGTGGCGGCGCAAAGCACTCACAAGCTGCTGGGCTCCATGACCCAGACCTCCATGCTGCACATAGGCAGCAGCCGTGTGGACAGGAGCAGGCTGCGGCAGGCGGCAGGCCTTTTGCAGTCCACCAGCCCCAACCAGCTGCTGCTGGCCTCACTGGATATAGCCAGGCTGCAGATGGCGGAGGAAGGCAGGGAGCGCATGGCGGAGGCGGTGCGCCTGTCACGATTTTTGCGTGCCGAGGTCAACAAAATAACCGGTCTGTACAGTCCCGGCAGGGAAAGCTGCCACACCGGAATTGACAGCGGTGCGGTATGCCTTGACGATACCAAGGTGACGGTCAATCTTGACGGACTGGCTGTGGATGGCCCGGAGGCGGAGCTGATACTGCGGCATCAGTACAAGATACAGTGCGAGCTTTCCGATGCCCGCAGCCTGCTGTTTATCATTTCCATGGCGGATAATGAGGCTGTGGTAAAGCGCCTGCTGGCGGCACTAAAGGACATGGCCGCCCGGCATCTGTCAGCCGGTGGCAGGCCGGAGGGGTATGAAGCTGCGGAGGCCATGGGCGATATGCCGCGGCCGGTGCAGCGCATGAATCCCAGGGACGCGTTTTTTGCCGCGGTCAGGCCTGTTCCCTTGGAAGAGGCTGCAGGAGCCGTTTCAGCGGAAACGGTGGCCTTCTACCCGCCGGGGGTGCCGCTGTTGTGTCCCGGTGAGGAGATTACGGCGGAAATCATCAGCTACATACGCCGTTATCAGGCTCTGGGGATGCGCCTGTCCGGCCCGGCAGATGGCAGGCTGGCTACCATCAGGGTAATACAGAGCTGATGAGTGTCACAATATAAGTTATAGCAATGGTGCGGCAGTATGGCGGCATGACAGCACTTTTTACAGGAGCGTGCCCTGTGCCGGTGCAGGTTGCAGATATAGATTTTTGGAAAGGAAATGTTGCTGATGTCAAAAGCAAAAGGCAGGCTGATTACAATAGAGGCCGGTGACGGCTCCGGCAAGGCCACCCAGACCAGGGCCCTGTACGACAGGCTGAAGAAGGAGGGGCATGAGGTAATCAAGGTGGAGTACCCGGATTATGCTTCGGATTCCTCGGCGCTGGTGCGCATGTACCTGGGAGGTGCCTTTGGGGAAAAGGCTGATGATGTCAGCGCATACGGGGCTTCGGCTTTTTTTGCTGTGGATCGCTACGCCTCATATCATCTGAAATGGAAGGAAGCTTATGAACATGGCGCGGTCATCATTGCCGACAGGTATACTACCTCTAACATGGTGCATCAGGCGGTAAAGCTGCAGGATGCGGCAGAGCGGGAGGCGTTTTTGGACTGGCTGTGGGATTTTGAGTTTGGCAGGCTGGGGCTGCCGGTGCCGGACGTGGTGATTTTTCTCGACATGCCACCGGAGGTCAGCGACAGGCTGATTGCGGCCAGGGCGGAAAAAAATGCTGACCGGCAAAAGGATATTCACGAGAAGGACAGCGCCTATCTGCACCGCTGTCATGAGGCCTATAGCGCGGTGGCTGACAAATACGGCTGGGCAAGGGTTCAGTGCAGTGCAGATGGCAGGGTGCGCAGTATTGAAGACATTCATCATGATGTGTATAATATTGTGAAGGAAGTATTGAAGGGATAGATTGATTTTGATAAAGGAAGTTCTGGTTGTCGAGGGCAAGATGGATGTGGTGGCCATCAGCAAGGCTGTGGAGGCTGACTGCATCATCACGGAAGGGTTCAACCTGAAGCCGAAGGCCCTGGATGCCATTGAAAAAGCATATAAAAAGCGTGGCATTATCATCCTGACAGACCCGGATTCCGCCGGTGAGCGGATTCGCAGGTTTCTGACCAAAAGGTTTCCGGAGGCAAAGCACGCCTTTGTACCGCGGGAGGATGCCACTGCCAACGATGATATAGGCATAGAGCAGGCCTCGCCGGAGGCCATCAGGAAGGCGCTGGAAAAGGTGCGCACCATGGACTGGGAGCCAAAGCGTACCTTTACGGGGGCAGATCTGCTCAGGGCCGGTGTCAGCGGCGGTGCCGATGCCTCCCGCCGCAGGGCAAGGCTGGGGGCAATGCTGGGTGTGGGCTATGCCAATGCCAAGACCTTTCTCCTGCGGCTTAACCATTATGGCGTGACCAGGGAGGAATTTGACAGGGCGCTGGCAGAGCTGGAAGCAGAATTGGCATCAGAATCAGAATAGGAATAGGAGCGGAAGCTGGAAAGGAAAGTTTCATGACGGAAAACATAGACAAGGATATTTCCCAGGCACTGGCAGGGAAGGCAAAATCGCCGCATCCGGTTATTGCCAATCCCCAGGTGACGCGCCATATCATGAAGGCGTTCAATCTGCGGGCGGCAAAGAAGCTGGGACAGAATTTTCTGGTGGATTCGGGCATCGTACAGGGAATTGTGGATGCGGCAGAGGCCGGGCCTGGGGACAGGATTTTGGAAATCGGCCCGGGCATAGGCACCCTGACCCAGGGACTAGCGGAGTCCGGGGCGGAGGTTACGGCTGTGGAGCTGGACAAGAAGCTGCCGGCAGTTCTGGCGGAAACCCTTGCCGGATACGATAATGTAACCATTGTGCCGGGGGATATACTCAAGGTCAATATCCGTGAGCTGATGGGGGATCAGCCCTTCAAGGTGGCGGCAAACCTGCCCTACTACATCACCACGCCTATATTGATGGCGCTTCTGGAGCAGCATCTGCCTATCAGCGTGCTGGTGACCATGGTGCAGAAGGAGGTCGCCCTGCGCATGGTGGCAGGGCCGGGCAGCAAGATTTACGGGGCCCTGTCCGTGGCCGTGCAGTATTATACAAGGCCGCAGATTGCCTTTGATGTGCCGCCTCGCTCCTTTATTCCGGCGCCGGAGGTGGATTCGGTGGTTATTGTCTGCCATGTCAGGGAAAAACCGGCAGTGGCGGTAAAGAGCGAGAAAATGTTCTTCCGGGTGGTGAAGGCCGCCTTCGGGCAGCGCCGCAAGACCATGTCAAACGCCATGAAGGGAGCAGGCTTTCTGCCGGAGCAGATTGCAGGGGCCTTTGAGAAATGCGGTCTGGACAGCACCCGCCGGGGTGAAACCTTCTCACTGGAGGAGTTCGGCCTGTTGGCAGATGCGCTGACGGAGCTGGCAGATTAGTCAGGCTGATGATTGGTTGATTTTTGGCTGCCTGTATGTGGGGAGCGTGGCACAGGTATTTTTGTGAGAGTAAAAATGTGTTGCATATTTAGGAAGGATGAGAAAAATGGCAAAAATAGAGTATGTACCGCAGGGCATCTGCCCGCGTTTGATGCGTTTTGAGGTGGAGGACAATAAGCTGAAGGGCTTTCAGGCGCTGGGGGGCTGCAACGGCAATTTGCAGGGACTGGGCAAATTGACCGAGGGCATGGATATTGACGAGGTTATCAAGAGGCTGGAGGGCATCCGCTGCGGGGCGAAGACTACCTCCTGCCCTGACCAGCTGGCACAGGCGCTGAAGCAGTACAAGGCACAGCAGTAATGCCTTTATTGCCGGGATTTTTCAGGTGAAATCGAGGTAAAACATGATATTTGACAATCATTCACACACGACCTTTTCCTCTGACTCGGAGATGGAGGCAGAGGCGGCCATTGAGGCGGCGGCCCGACAGGGGCTGGGACTGGTCTTTACCGAGCATTATGACTACGACTACATCAACACAAAGCATTACAAGGAAATGGAGTTCCGCTTTGATGCAGCCGGATACTGGGAGAAATATCTGCCCTATCGGGGCGACAGCCTGCGCCTGGGGGTGGAAATCGGACTGTCCGATATCAGTGGTGAGGCCAACAGGAGCTTTCTGCAGGGGGCGCCCTTTGACCTGGTGATAGGCTCTATTCATATCATTGATATGCTGGATTTGTATTATCCTGATTTTTATGCAGATAAATCAAAGGAGGAGGCCTTTGGCAGATATCTGTCTGTCATGGCGGAGATGCTGCGGCAGAATTCCTATATTGATGTGCTGGGGCATATAGACTATATCTGCCGCTATGCCGCCTATGAGGACAAGGAGCTGGTGTATGGCGATTTTGCCGGAGCCGTGGATGAGGTGCTGAAGGCGGCAATAGAAAATGATGTGGTAATGGAGCTGAACACCCGGCGGCTGGGGGACAGCAGGGCCCTGCAGGAGCTTTTGCCGGTGTACAGGCGTTACCGTGAGCTGGGAGGGCGCTATGTCACCCTGGGCTCGGATGCCCATGCTGCGGAAAACATCGGCATGAACTTCAGGACGGCTCTTGAGATGGCGGAGGAGCTGCAGCTGCAGGCTGTCACCTTCCGGGAAAGAAAAATGGAATACTGCAGCTGACAGAAAAATTGCGGCACTAAAAAACAGGATTATACCCATGGAGGATGAAATGATGGGTATAGTCCTGTTTTTGCTTTGTGGGTCTATTTAACAACAGCGCATAAAGCGGCCTCTTCTTTAGTCCTGCACCAAAAGGGAGGATGGATTGAATTGCATCTTGAAGCAGAGGGCACCGAGATCGTTGCCCTCCACAATGGATTCGATAAAATCACTGTCCTGATCCGTGGTTTCAATGGAAACAGGCGTTGACAGCAGCTGGTGGTTGTTGTCGGCAAAGAGAATCAGGCGGGGATATCTGGTCATGCCGATGTGAACGGCCTTGACTATGCAGTAGCCCAGCGCTGTTTTAAGCACAGTGCCGATAGGATACAGTGCCACATGGTCAAAGAACAGCTGCAGCAGAGGTGTATCAAACTGCTTGCCGGAGCATTTCGTCATGATTTTGTAGGCGATATGCGGCGAGTATGCCTTTTTGTAAGGACGCTGGGTGGTCAGGGCATCATACACATCGGCGATGGATACTATTTTTGCAAAATCGCTGATATTGTCCTCGGTAAGATGCCGCGGATAGCCGTTGCCGTCCAGATGCTCATGGTGCTGGTAGGCTATGCTGGCAATAGATGCTACATCCAGCTCGCTATGAGTGAGTTCATGGAGATGCCGCCAGCCCCATTCAGGATGCTGGCGGACGGCCCGGTACTCCTCGTCCGTCAGGGCACCCGGCTTGTTGAGGATGTTGATGTTGACCTTCAGCTTGCCGATGTCGTGCAGCAGGGCTCCCATGGTCAGGGTAATCAGATCAGCCTTGGAAAAATGACACAGAATGCCCAGCATGGCGGAAAGAGCCGCCACGTTGACGGAATGGGCAAAGGTGTAGTCATCGTAGAGGCGGATGTCTGTCATCTGCACCAGATTGTCCGGCTGGCGTATCAGGTCGGCGATAATACTCTCGGAAGCGCTGAGCAGGGGAGGGATTTCCAGGTCCTTCTTCTGCTGGATTCTGGCGTATGTGTCATATACCTGATGGATGGCCGTCACCCTGGTGTCCTCACGTATGATGTCCTCCGGCGGTGGCAGCGGCAAATCCGGGTCAAGGGAGGTGATTACCACATTGGATATGCCTATCTTGTGCAGCCTGTCTATATACTGCTGGCTTAGCTTTGTGCCGCGGGTGAGATAGCTGGCGCCCTCGCGGTTGTAGATGCTCTGTGCTGTTATCATGCCATCGCGAAGACGGTTTACTGGTAAACGTATCATATATGAACCCCTCTTGTTGTGGTTGATGAATTTGAATGTCCTATACATACCTATAATAATATATTTTGCAAAAAAAAGAAATAGTGAATTTGAAGAGTTCTTTGCCCTTGCTAGAGTGTGGGTGTTTTGGTATACTAGAGCATGGATTAGAAGATTCGTTTGAGTTTATTGAGAAAAATTATAATTTGTGAAGAAAAGAGGAGTTCATAGATGCGAGTAAGGCGCAGAAGACGCCGCAATTTTACGCGAGTGTACATATTGGTGGCCTTTTTGCTGGTGGCACTGGCAGGTGCATTTGCCGCCAGCTTTTATGGCGGCGGGCAGGAGGAGAGCTACGCTGCGGCTGAGTCGGGAATTGAGCGGCCGGATGATTATGCGCATATCATGGTCATGGGCGTGGACAGGCGCAGTGACGATGCCGGGCGCAGTGATACGCTGATGGTAGTGACGGTGAACAAGACCACAGGCAAGGCGGATATACTATCTTTGCCTCGTGATACTCGCGTAAAAATAGATGGCAACGGCTATGATAAAATCAATCACGCCTATGCCTTTGGCGGCTCCAAGCTGACGCGGAAGACGGTGGAGGAGCTTTTGGGTGTGCCGATGGATTACTATGTGCTGGTGGACGTCAAGGCCTTTGAGCGGATTATAGATGCCATGGACGGCATTGATATTGATGTGGAAAAGCGCATGTATTATGAGGACCCATGGGATGACAACGGTGGGCTGGTCATAGACCTGTACCCCGGCATGCAGCACATGACCGGGGAGCAGGCGATTCAGTATGTGCGTTATCGCGATGGCGAGGGAGATATCGGCCGTATC
Source organism: uncultured Veillonellaceae bacterium (assembly GCA_945949525.1). GTDB lineage: Bacteria > Bacillota > Negativicutes > Selenomonadales > Selenomonadaceae > Anaerovibrio. The sequence goes on along the minus strand of CAMFES010000014.1, from coordinate 21,029 downwards.
GGCAGACAGCAGCATTTTATGCGGGCAGTCATAGAGAAGATGCTTTCGCCGTCCATATTGCCGAAGCTGCCGCAGCTGGTGGAGGAAATTCAGTCGGCGGTGGAAACGGATATGCCGCTGACGGAGATGGTGGCTATGGCACAGCTGCTGCCCTCCGTCCGGGAGCAGGGCATGGAGTCGGTTATGGTGCCGGGCAGGCCTGCCTATCTTGAGGATGTAAGCTACTGGCTGCCGGATATCATGGAGCTGAGGACGCTGGTTTCCGGGCAGATGGGTGCGGAGCTGGCAGACAGGGCGCTGGCCAATGCGGAGAAGGTCAGGGCGCAGTATGATGAATCCCTGCCAAAGGGGCTGACGGTGCTGGAGGAAAATACAGGGACTGCCACAGCCAAAAATGCTGCCGATGACGCTGGCGGACAGGCCAAGCAGGAGCAGCAGGAAAAGCAGGAGGGTGAGAGCCAGGTACAGGCCGAGCAGGTGAAAAAGCCTGCCAGGGCCCAGGGGCCGGGTGGCATTTCCGTGCTGATTATCAATGACAGCGGCATCAACGGTGCGGCGGCAAGGCTGGCGGACAGGCTGCGTGCCAAGGGCTTTAATGTAACCGGCGTTGATACCGGCAGGAAGAGCGACCGCAGCCATACGATTATCGTTACTGACAGCAGCAACACGGAGTGGTTTTATGGGATGCCGTTCCCTTGCACCATCATGGACGGCGGGGAACCCAATGAAGCTGTTGTGTATATAGGGCAGGACTATGAATGATGCGACAAGGTTCGGCGGGGAGGCATATATATCCCCTCGAAAACCCGCTCTCGCTCATGGGATAGCGGAACTCTATTATCCATGATTATTTTCGGTCTAAATACTTGTCTGCTTTGTTGTCGTCGGTCAGCATGGAACCACCATGCTTTCCTCCTCCGCCTAGCATACAAGTATTTATCCTCAAAACTAATTCATGTTAACAGAGTTTCGCTATCCCCGTTGTGCCTCGCGTTACTAACATTCATCTATCGCCTGCGGCTCTGATGAATGAAGTAACGAGGCGCAACAAGGGTTTTCTTAGGGGATATATAGGCCTCACCTCAGTTCCTGCTAATATGATATTATTCGAGTAAATAGTGCTAAGTTATATTTATTGCAACAGCTTCATTGTGTTTATAAGGAGTGTGTGAAATTGGGAAGCATAAAGGTAAGCGGTTTGTGCAAGGCCTTTGGTATAGATGAGCTTTTTCGTGATGTGAGCTTTGAGATAAAGCGCGGGGAACGGGTGGGCTTTGTAGGGGCCAATGGCGCTGGCAAGTCTACATTGATGAAGTGCCTGCTGGAAAAGATGGAGTACGACAAGGGAGTTGTTTCCATTGATCCGGCTGATACTATCGGCTATGTGGAGCAGCAGGCGGAGATGGACAGCGAGGCCACCCTGTATGATGAACTGAAGAGCGCCTTCGGAGATGTGATGGCGCTGGCATCTGCCAAGGAGGCCATGGAGGCGGAAATCAAGCATGACCACAGCGAGGAAAAGCTGGCGGCTTATGGCAGGCTGGTGGAGCGCTTTGAGCATGCCGGAGGCTATGATTTTGAGAGCCGCATCCGCCGGACTGCCTTCGGGCTGGGCTTTGCCCAGGAGGATATGGACAAGAAGGTGGCACTGTTTTCCGGTGGTCAGAAGACCCGCGTCTGTCTGGCCAAAGCCCTTCTGCGGGAGCCGGATTTCCTGTTTCTGGATGAGCCTACCAACCATCTGGACATCGGCATGATTGAGTGGCTGGAGGGCTTTTTGCAGAGCTACAGCGGCGGTGTGCTGATTATTTCCCATGACCGCTTCTTTTTGGACAAGGTGACCAACCGCATTTTTGAGATAGAGAACAAGGCTGTTACTGCCTACGAGGGCAACTACAGCTACTACATGAAGGTCAGGGAGCAGCGCCGGGCGGCACAGCTTTCCGCCTATGAAAAGCAGCAGGAGCATATCAGGAAGACTGAGGAGTACATCAGAAAGTACAAGGCAGGCATCAAGTCGAAGCAGGCCAGGGGGCGTCAGAGCCAGCTGAACCGGCTGGAGAGGATTGTAAAACCGGCTGAAACGGCAGCCTTTAACTATTTTGCCTTTAATGAGCCGGGGGAGTGCGCCCAGCGGGTGGCGGAGCTGGAGGATGTGGCCTATCATTTTCCTGATACCAGGAAAAAGCTCTTTGAGCATGTGGATGTGCTGATTCGCAAAGGGGACGGCGTGGCCATTGTAGGGCCTAACGGCGCTGGAAAGACCACCTTCCTGCGGCTTCTGGTGGGTGAGCTGGAGGCCTCGGAGGGACGGATAAAGATTGGCTCAAGAGTAAAAATCGGCTATTTTTCCCAGCAGCATGAGGGCCTCCACATGGAGCGCACCCTGCTGGAGGAAATGGAGTACGAGTACGGCTTGTCCGAGGAGCAGAGCCGACGCTACCTGGGAGCGTTCCTCTTTCACGGGGATGAGGTGTTCAGGCTGATTGGTGCCCTATCAGGAGGTGAGCAGTCACGGCTGGCCTTTTTGAAGCTGATGCTGACAGGGGCAAACTTCCTGGTGCTGGACGAGCCAACCAACCATCTGGATATTCCTGCCAAGGAGGCGGTGGAGGAGGCTCTGGCCACCTTCCCCGGGACATACATCACCGTTTCCCATGACCGCTATTTTTTGGATAAGGTGGCCAACTGCGTGCTGGAGATTGCAGATGGTCATCTGACTGAGTACGATGGCAACTACAGCTATTATCGGGAGAAAAAGGCGGAGGAGGCCAGGGAAGCCGAGGAAGCTGCTGCAGAAAAGGCGGCTCAGGAGGCGTATTTGGCAAAAAAAGCGGCGGAAAAGGCAAAGCAGCAGGACGAGGCGGAAAAGGCTGATGCAGCGGTACAGGCGGCAGCAGTGCAGGCGGCCAGGGAAGCGGCTCTGGCGGAAAGCAAAAAGCAGGCGCAGCTGGGGGCCATTCAGAAGATGAGCGAAGCCAAGCGCACGGAGCTTATTCAGCGGACGGAGGCGGAGATTGCCATGGCAGAGGCGGAGCTGAAAATGCTGGAGCATGAGATGAATGATGTGAGCCTGCAGGCGGATCCTGCCAAAAGTCAGGAAATAGCTGAGGCTTATGCAGCCAAGGAGCAGGAGATTCAGGCCAAGTACGAAAAATGGGAGCAGCTGACGGAGGTATAGGCACATATATGGAAGAGCTGGAGGCCCTTACGGGAGTAGTGGACAATATCATATTTGCCAGTCCTGAAGGGAGCTTCTGCGTCTTTCGCCTGCTGCCGGAGGGACAGGGAAGCACCGTCACCGTCACCGTGCAGATGGCTGCCCCCCTGCAGGGCCAGCAGCTTGAGCTGAAGGGGAAGTGGGTGGAGCATCCCCGCTTTGGCACCCAGTTTCAGGCGGTTCACATGATTGTTTCCGCGCCCACCAGCGTGGAGGGCATTCAGCGTTTCCTGGCCTCCGGCACCATCGAGGGCATCGGCAAGGCCATGGCGGCACGCATCGTGGAGCGGTTTGGGGGCATGGCACTGGAGATTATTGAGAAGCAGCCCCACAGGCTGCGGGAGGTGCGGGGCATCGGCAAGAAGACAGCCGAAAAAATTCACGCCTCCTATCAGGAAAAGGCGGAGCTGCGGCAGATAATGCTCTGGCTGGAACAGCACAACGTATCGGGGATTTATGCCGGGAAAATCTACGAGCGGTACGGCTCCTTTTCCGTGGAGGTCATGGAGCAGAATCCCTACAGGCTGGCCACGGAGGTGGAGGGGATAGGCTTCAGCACGGCTGATGCCATTGCCGCCAGCATCGGCATGGATCCTTGTGACAGCTTCCGGGTATCGGCGGCGCTGGAGTACCAGCTACAGAGAATTGCGGTGAATGGTCATTGCTGCGTGCCGGAAAATCAGCTGGTGGACGATGTGGAAAAGGGGATACGGGTGCCGCGGGATGTGGTCTGGGAGGTTCTGAAGCAGGATCTGGCCACCGGCAGGCTGGATCAGGAAACAGTGGGAGATACGATTTTGGTCTATCCGGAGTATCTGTACCGGGCGGAGTCGGAAACGGCGGAGATGCTGCTGTATCTGCAGGAAAAGGCCATGCCCATTGCGTCCCGCAATCCGGCGCGGCTGGTGCGCCGCTGGGAGGAAAAGGCTTCCCTTCAGCTGGCAGAGCAGCAGCGGCAGGCGGTGGAGGCCGTCTTTGAGCATGGGGTGTTCGTGCTGACGGGAGGGCCGGGCACAGGCAAGACCACCGTGGTGCGTGCCATGATTGAAATACTGGAAAAGCAGGGGCTGCAGATTCTGCTGGGGGCACCTACCGGCCGGGCGGCCAAGCGCCTCAGCGAGGCGGCAGGCCGCGGCGCAAAGACGGTACACAGGCTGCTGGAGGCCTCCGGTGGTGACGGAGAGGGCTCCGGCTTCGGGCGCAATCAGGAGGAGCCGTTAGAGGCGGATGTGATCATTCTGGACGAGGTTTCCATGATGGACATCGTGCTGATGAGCCATTTTCTGGAGGCGGTGCCACCAGGCTGTCACCTGATTCTGGCGGGGGACGTGGATCAGCTTCCGGCAGTGGGGCCGGGGTCCGTGCTGAAGGATATCCTTCGCAGCGGCGTAGTTCCCAAGGTGTGCCTGACGGAAGTTTTCCGCCAGAGCGATGACAGCAATATAGTCATGAACGCCCATGCTATTAATGCCGGGCGTCTGCCCAGATGCTCTCTGGAGGAGGGCAGTGACTTTATTTTTATCGAGCAGCAGGACCCTGAATGGGTGGAGCAGCATATTGTCACCCTTTGCCGGAAGCTGCTGCCTGCCAGGGGCTACAACGTGCTGGAGGATGTGCAGGTGCTTTCGCCTATGCACCGGGGTGCCTGCGGCGTAGAAAGGCTGAACCAGCTTTTGCAGGAGGCGCTGAATCCTGCCGGGGCGGGTACCCCGGAGCTGGCCCATGGCTCCCGGATTTTCCGTCTGGGGGACAAGGTCATGCAGAACAAAAACAACTATGAAAAAGGCGTGTTCAACGGGGATATCGGCTACATCACCGGCCTGGAGCCGGGCTGTATACGAGTGCAGTTCAGTGATGACATGGAGATATCCTACGAAGGTACGGAGTTTGGCCAGCTGCAGCCGGCCTACTGCATGACGGTGCATAAAAGCCAGGGCAGTGAGTATCCTGTGGTGCTGCTGCCTCTGGTGCCTGGTCATCATGTGATGCTGCAGAGAAATTTGCTCTATACGGCGGTGACCAGGGCAAAAAAGCTGGTGATTCTGCTGGGGTCGCGGGCAGCCCTGAATACTGCCGTGGCCAATGACAGGACAAAAAAACGCTACACATTGCTGGCTGAAAGGCTGGGCCGCAGGCTGTAGGCCGGGGCAATACATGGGATAATGCATGATTGACGGGGTGAGCTTGTGTTTGACTGGATACTGGATTTTCTATTTCCTCCTGCCTGCCCGATATGCGGCAGATATATCGAGCAGAGGGATTGCTGGTGCCGTGAGTGCGTAAAAAAGCTGGTGCGGCCTCATCGCCTGCCGCTGGACGATGAGATGAACAGGCTCTTTGACGGCGGTGTATGGGCGCTGGGGGTGTATGAGGCAGGGCTTCGGGATATGCTTCGCCGCCTGAAATACGAGGGGCGGAAAGGTCTGCTGGGCGGCCTGCACAGCTTTGTTGGCGCGGGGCTGGCAGGGGTGCCGTCCCTGTCCGTGGCAAGGGGCGTGAAGGCCTTCGGCGATGACAGCCCTGTGGCAGTTCCTGTGCCCCTTCATCCTGACAGGCTGAAGGAGCGGGGCTTTAACCAGAGCGAGCTTATTTTTCGGGAGCCCTTTGCCGAGCTTCGGATTTCCATGGAGCCGGTCTTGATGAGAACCCGTCCCACTGTGCCCCAGTTCGGGCTGACCGCGGCGGAACGCCGTGAGAATGTGCAGGGGGTATTCAAGGTGGCCACAGGTGCGGATTTGTCCGGCAGGGCAGTGATTATTGCCGACGATATCATGACGACCGGCGCAACCCTGCTGGAATGTGCCAGGGCTGTGCGCGGTGCAGGTGCGGCAGGCATTATGGGCATCGTGGCCGCCTCCGGCAGAAAATGATGGTGAAAAATTTTTATTGAATAAAAATACAGAATAACTTATAATAAAAGCGTATTGACAAGTTGTGGGGAGAGGTTTCTATGAATAAGCTAAAAAATTGTTCCGGCTGCGGCAAGGTATATATGGAAATCGGCCAGGGAATGTGCAGTGACTGCTACCGCAAGGAGCAGGAGGCTGAGCAGGTGGTGTATTCCTACGTCCGGGATCATGACAAGTGCAGCATCAAGCAGATTGTGGATGATACCGGCGTCAAGGAGCGGGTAATACTGCGCATGCTGAAGCAGGGTCGCTTTATTGCCAGCGGCTTCCAGATTACATACCCTTGTCAGGGCTGCGGCGCGCCTATTACCACGGGCAAGCTCTGCAGCAAGTGCAGCAATGACATCATCAATCAGGCGAAGCGATTGGAGGCTGCAAAGAGTGTAAAGAAGGTGGATAAAAGCTCCACCATGTACAATTCATCCCGCGACAGATAACGCTGATGGTAGGGCGTTGTCTGCTGCATGCTGACAGCATGGCGGATTGTGCGTCCGGCAGTGAACAGCTCAATATTTGAAGGCTAGCAGGATTATTTAAGAATCCTGCTATTTTTTTCGATATTCTTGCTAGGATTAAAAGATGAGGGTAAATGCTTTTGTTTTGAATATTTGGCGTAAAAACATGAAATGAAAATAAAAACGAGGATGGTGAAAAATCGTGATTATAAACAACACTCTTCAGGGCATAGCAGGTGTATACAGCAACTCCGGCAGCGTGAACAAGGTTGCCAGGGCATACCGGCAGGAGGAGCAGCTGAATGACAACATTCAGATTTCCTCCCAGGGCCAGCAGTTCAGCGAGATTATGAAGAAGCTGAAGGCGGGCTCCGATGTGCGGATGGACAAGGTGACGGAGTATGAGAACATGATTGCCTCCGGCGCTTATCAGGTAAGCAGCCGTGATTTGGCAGAGAAGATTTTGCAGTACCGCTATTGATGATGGCTTTGTGACAGCGGCACAGGGGGAGGATAGTCCATGTGGCAGGAATTGGCCAGGATACTGGCAGAGCTGATAACCGATTACCAGAAGCTGAAGCAGCTGAATGAGGAAAAGAGGGGCGTGCTGGTTCTTGTGAAGCTGCAGGAGCTGGAACGGCTGGTCAGGCAGGAGGAAGAGGTTGTCAGTGCAATCCACCGGACTGAAAAAAAGCGGCAGGAGCTGCTGGGCAGGATGGCGAAGAGCGGCATCCGGGTCAGTCCCGACATGCAGATGGACAGCGTATGGTCCCAGTGCCCGGAAAGGCAGCAGAGGGAAACCCTCTACAAGCTGCACAGGATGCTGGGCAGGCTGGTGGATGAGGTGCAGGAGGCCGTGGCCAACAACGGAATTCTCGTGGCCAGTGCGCTGGATGCAGTCAATTTCCGGCTGAACCAGCTGGGTGGCTCCATGGTGGAGCCTGCCTACGGCAGCAGGGGACAGGAGCAGGTGTCCCACATAAAGAACTTTGATTTGGAGGTATAGCCGGTGCAGGAGTTGATACACATTATCAGACAGCAGCTGGTGCTGTGCCTCAGACTGCTGGAGCTGACGCAGGAGCAGTGCAATGCCCTGGTCAATACGGCGGCCCCGGCTGTACAGCGGCTTACCAAGGAGATTGAAGCCGTAGTGATAGATTTGAACAGACTGGAGAAGAAGCGCCGTGAGTTCCTTCAGAAAAACGGCGGCAAGGATGCGGCAGCGTGGGTGGACAGCCAGCCGGAAGGCCTGGAAAAAAAGATGGCTGTGCAGCTGCTGGCAAAGCAGGCAGGACTATTGCAGAAACTAAAGGAAGCCTCTGGCAACAATCTGCAATATTTAAATAAAAACATAGAATATATCGACTATAACGTAAATGTCATGACCCGTACAGCGGCGGGGGTAACCTACGGAACACCGGGCGATAGCGGTGGCAGGCCGGTACAGGGCAGCAAGATGTTCGAGGCCAATGTGTAGCTTCGGCATGACATAGCGTGACATATCGTGACAAATACAGGGAGCAGGTGAAAAAATGCAGAGTACCTTTTCCGGACTCAACACCATGGTAAATGGTATCTATACAAACAGGCTGGGACTGAATACAGTCGGCCACAATATCAGCAACTCCAACACGGAGGGATATTCCCGCCAGACGGCTCATGCGGCGGCTACGCCTTCTTCGGAGGTCTACACGCTGGCAGGTGCCAGCCAGGTGGGCAACGGCTCCACCGTTACCTCCGTTATCAGGGCCAGGGATATCTATGCTGACCGCCAGTTCTGGAAGGAAAACAGCACCAATGGCTATTATAATGGCAAGGCAAACAACTATGCCAAGATAGAATCTATCTTCAACGATTCGGATAACACAGGCGTGCAGGATGCCATGGAGAAGTTTTATCAGGCGTGGGAGGATTGCTCTACCACCGCCAGCAGTGATACCAGCCGTCAGAACGTAATCAACGCCGGACAGAATTTTGCCCAGAGTTTGCAGATTGCAGCCAACCAGGTACAGGAGCAGATAAATTCACTGTACGACGATATTACCCTTAGTGTGGAAACTATGAATCGCCTTCTGGGACAGGTTGTAGAGCTGAACAAGAACATTTCCGGCATCGAGGCCAATGGCGCCAATGCCAATGACCTGAGGGATCAGCGGGATCTGATTGTGGACCAGCTGACGGAAATGACCAATATTACCGTGTACGAAACCAGCAATGGCATGTATACCCTGGTCAGCAACGGCACCACGCTGGTGAACGGCATCACCAAGGTGGATTTGGAGATGTCCCCGCCGAAGAACAACAAGGAATACAGCCTGAATGACTATGATATTATCATCAAGCAGACCGGTACGATTTATTCGCCGGGGGGCGGTGAGCTGCAGGCCCAGTTTGAGGCCATTGCCGAGGACAAGGGCTACATTGATGACGTGGCCCGCATGGCTACCTTCCTGCTGACTACCCTCAACGACCAGCACAAGGCAGGCTACGGTATTGACGGCAATAAGGACAAGCCTTTTGGCAATACCAATCCTGATGATGACGCTACCACAGGGCTGAACTTCTTTGGTGAGTCTGATTATGTATTTAAGTGGACAGAGGCTGACGGGCTTACTGTGACCAAGAAGGATGCCAGTGGCAATCTGATTGCCAGCACAAAAGAAACGCTGACAGGCATGCAGATTCTTGATATTCTGACAGTAAACGGTGAGCTGACTGCTGTTGACGGACATAAGAAGCTGGCCACCAGAAGCGGCGAGCGGGATGACGAGGGCAAATTGCTGTATCAGGACAAGAATGATGCCACTAAAACTACTACGGATATAACTCAGGCTGCCAAGGATTCCAAGGGAAATCCGATTCCAGCTGATGTAAATGGTACAGGTGATGGCAGTAACGCCGTGTGGATAGCATCCCTGCTTAACTGCGAGAGGGACAAGACCAGTGCCGAGGTGAACGGCACCGACAGGTGCATAGGCAACGGATCTCTGTACAGCTATTACAACACCAGCATGACCACCATGGGTTCCGCGGCCTCCAACATGAATGGCCGGGTGGATTTCCAGAAGAACGTTATGAGCCAGGTGGAAAACCTCCGAAGCTCTACCAATGGCGTAAACTGGGATGAGGAACTGACCAACATGATTATGTTCCAGCAGGGATATTCCGCCTGCTCCCGCTGCCTGAATGCCATGGATGAGTGCCTTGACAAGCTGATTAACGGCACCGGCACTGTGGGCAGATAATACCAGATATAGTATATGATATAGATATTGACAGTTAAACCACAATAGAGAGCAGGGTGAAATATATGCGTATAGCAAGTACAATGATGTCCCACAATTATCTAAAGCAGCTTAATGGCACATATGAGCAGTATGCCAAGCTCATGGAGCAAAGTGATGGCAGCAGGCTGCACAGGGCGTCAGATGATGCGGTGGGATATTCAAAATACTTACGTTACCAGAACAATAAAATCAGCAATGAGCAGTACCGGGACAACGTCAGCACAGCAACCAGCTGGATGAAGAACGCTGACGCGGCGCTGGTAAATGTTACGGATCTTTTGCAGACCTTCAAGGCGAAGGTGGAGCAGGCATCCAACTCCACCAACAACGATAGCGATTTGAAGGATATTGCCAAAGAGCTGCTGGCCAATGTGCAGGAGCAGGTGGCAGACCTGAATACCCAGATTGGTGACCGCTTTCTGTTTGCCGGGCAAAAGGATACCACTATGCCGTTTACCATCACCGATGATAAAATGGACAGGGGCGAAACCTTTACACTGGATGAGAAGCAGCAGGCCTTTTTCGCAGGTGCTGACGAATGGGGTAAGGAAAATACAACCCTGAAGCAGATGCTGAAGCTCAAGGGCGATGATGGCAACAACTATTATATGAATGTGCAGAACGGTGATATTTTCACGGAGGATTTTGTCGTCAATGGCTATAAAAATGAAACAAAGCTTGATCGCAGTGATACAAGTCAGGTAATTGATAATGTAACCGGGTTTGACATTTCAGCTCATTTCGATTCCTATGGTGTGATTAAGACCGGGGCTACAGGCACTGGCACTGGTACTGATTGGAGTGCAACAACAACTAACGGCGTGAAGCTGACCTTTGCCACGGAAAAGCAGTACATTGTCAAATACAATGGCGATGACAAATATATCTCCATGGTCAAGAAAAATGGCGGCGTGGATCCGGCTACTGATACAGTAAATGTTACCGGTCAGGATATCAACGGCACAGACATATTTGATGTAAACGATGATCCTCCTACCGGTACGGCAATGCTGAACCAGCTGATGTACGCCGTGGCAAAAATTGAGGGCGGTGACTACAAGTGGGCCGGTGCCGAGGGCATGACTATCGCAGATACGGCTCACGCTACAGTGCTGGGAGCCGAAACCAAGATGGCGGCACGCCAGCAGGCATACAAATCCGCTTCCGGCATGCTGACTACTCAGAACGAATCCATCAACGGCGATATTACGGATGTAGCCAGCACAGATGTGGCATACCTGGCCACCAAGCTGATGGAGTATCAGACAATATACAGCATGTCGCTGTCCGTAGGCTCCAAGATTCTGCCGGGCAGTCTGGCAGATTATCTGAACTAAGTATTTTGGTGATGTGCAGGCCGGTGTTAAGCCGGTACTAGGAGTTACTAAGATTTATCTAAACTGACACAGCTATGCTGACTGGAAAGGATGTGAGGCAGTATGGGAATGCTGGATGGTCTGGGCGGTACCGGCATGTTGTCGGGTATGAAATACATGAATGTCAGGCACGAGCTGCCGGAGATAGGTATTCGCCAGCAGCATGCCATGGCCGAAAAAAACGGCTATGTACCGGCGGAGATGCACAGGGATTATGAACCGCCGCTGTCGGATATGGGCTGGTCGCAGGTCAAGGTTGACATAAACTGTTATCCCTGCCGCACGGCCTATGGATATTTGAACAATACGGATTTTGCCAAAAAATATGGACAGCAGGGGTTGCAGGATGTGGCGGCGGCCACCTCCAAGCATACCAATGATGGCTGGGACATGGCCAGGAACGGCGCCAGGCCGGGTAGCCACGTCATAGACAGGCAGGAAAAATCCGATTTCTGGAGCAAGGTAATCAAATGGCCAAAGTGGACGGCCAAGGACATACCTGATCCGGAGTATACAGTTACCCCGTCGGAGATCAAGGGGCAGATGAATGTGGGGCATGACAAGTACAGCATCAATACCACTGACCATGCTGACATAGCCATCAGGACGGGGGCGGCAGAAACATATCTTGCTAAGGAAGGCTCCATACGCATGTGGGCCACGGAGGGCCATTATGATATCTATGCGTAATCTGATTTTGGAGGCTTTTATATGAAAAAAATAAACACACTGCGTTTTGGCGAGCTGGAAATCGAGGAACAGGATGTAGTTACATTTGAGGAGGGAATTCCTGCTTTTGAGGATGAGCATGAGTTTGTGGTGCTTCCTTATGAGGAGGGGACGCCGTACATGTTCCTGCAGTCCCTGGCAACGCCGGAGCTGGCATTTTTGATGACAGACCCGTTTGTGTTTTTCCCGGATTACAGCTTCGAGCTGGATGATGAAAATTTGGACAGGCTGGGCATAAAGACCATGGATGATGTTCTGGTCTGCACGCTGATTTCCATCCCGCGGTCAGGGGTGGCTGATATGACCACCAATCTTCTGGCCCCGGTGGTGATTAACAGGCACACCATGCACGCGAAGCAGGTTGTGCTGGAGAAAACCCAGTACACCACCAAGCACAGGCTTTTCCCTGAAAAAAAGGGGGATAAGTGATGCTGGTTTTGACACGACGCCCTCACCAGCAGATTATGCTGGGAGATGATATAACCATCAACATAGTTGATGTAAACGGGGAGAATGTCAGGATTGCTATTGACGCTCCCCGGCATGTAAAAATCTACCGCGGCGAAATCTACAGGGAGATTAAGGATGAAAACCGCACAGCAGCTGCGGCTCCGATGGATTTTGACTTGACAAAGGCATTACCTGTGAAGTGAATATCCGACATAAGGGAGGATGACTTCACTTGCTGACAGATTGAGGATAATCTGCCAAATATAAAGGAATAAATCATTTTCTATGGAGGGATAATAATGATTGGAAAGATGCGTGACATGGTAACAGCAGCGGTGGTTGTTTCTGCGGCTGATAATAAGAGTTCCAGATATACAGGCTCGGAGAGCAGGAACAGCCAGAGCGTGGCAGATAGCAGCGCGGCTGCTGCCAAATTTGGCACTCAGCCGGAAATTGCAGATGCAGTGACTGCACTACCTGATGCAAGCAAATCCTCACAGGAACAGCAGGAGGAAAAGCAGGAACAGCGGGGCAAGCTGTCCCCTGAGTTTGTCAGCGAAATGACCAAGGAGCTTAATGAGCTGATGGGCAAGCTGAATTGTGACCTGGAGTTCCAGTATCACAAGGAAGTGGATGTAATGTCTGTTAAGATGATTGATAAGAACACCAAAGAGGTTATCAAGGAATACCCGCCGGAGGAAATGGTGGAGGGCATGATTAAGGCTCAGGAGTGGCTGGGCGCCTTTTTGGATAAGAATGCATAATGCATAATGGATGATAGATTTTTTGATATTAGTTTAGTGATTAGGAGCTATTGATTAGGAGGCGACGAAAATGGGCGCAAACGGCATATATGGCTTGTCCGGTTCCGGCCTTGACATTGAGTCCCTGGTAAAAATGGGCATGATGAACAAGCAGAGCCAGTACGACAAGATGTATCAGAATGAGATGAAGCAGGAGTGGCTGAAGGAGGCCTATGTAGGGGTCTATGACAGCATGAAGACCTTCAAGGCCAACATGACGGACTTCAAGATGCAGTCAAATATGAGTGCCATGAAGGCTACCAGCACCAACAATGACGTGGTTTCTGTTACGGCAAATGGTGCGGCTGCGGCTATGAATCACAAGGTAAGCGTATCCCAGGTGGCAAGCAATGCATATATTATGACTGGTATGAAGGCTGATCCTAATGATTCTTCGAAACAGATTCCAGCTACTATTGAGTTTGCAAATGATGCAAATCCGGGCAAGAACTACTTGAGGGATTTGATGTACAAGGATGTTCAGACCCATGATAATGGTGACGGAACGTATAAATATACAATAAAGCGGAGCAATGCTGATGGCAGCGGAGAAGAAACGCTTACTGATATTGATGGTTCTTCGGCTGCCATTACATTGACCTTGAAGGATTCGTCTGCGGCTAATGCCAAGGAATATACGGTAACGTTGACCTATGACGATATAATACAGGACAAGAAAACCCTGAGTGATTTGGCGAGCGCAATTAACAAGAGCGGAGCAAATATTCAGGCTGGTTTTGACACAGCCAATGGGTCTTTTTCTATGTATAACAAGACCAGTGGTAAGGATAATATTATAAATATTACTGCTGGTAGTAACGAGACAGCAGATTTGTTAAATCGCTTGCAGTTGTCGTCGTATAATGCTCAGGATAATACGTTGGCAAATGCTATGAATTTTACCAGTGGCAATGCTGTTACGGTTGCTGAAGGTACCAACGCCAAGGCTACCATCGATGGCAAGACTTATGATTTGGAAACCAACAAGATTACGGTAGCAGGTGTTACCTATAACTTCAATAATGTCAGTGAGGTTGGCAAGACCACCACGGTTAATGTCAGTCAGGACACTGATACCATTGTGGACAATGTCAAGAAATTTGTGGATATGTACAACACCCTGCTGGACAGCCTCAATGACAAGCTGTCAGAGGAAAAATACTCTGACTACAAGCCGCTGACCAAGGAACAGGAAGCGGAGATGACCGAGGAGCAGATCAAGAAGTGGAACGAAAAGGCGAAGTCCGGCCTGCTGTATCACAACAATGAGGTGCGCAATCTGGTCAGCGACATGCGTGAGGCTCTGTATACCCCTGTAGATGCGGTAGACAGCAAGTACAATTCCCTGTCCGCCATCGGCATTACCACCACCACTACCAAGGGGCATATTACTCTGGATGAGGACAAGCTGAGAAAGGCTTTGAATGAGGATCCGGACTGCGTATACCAGCTCTTTGCTTCTGATCAGGACAGCTCCTACATTGCCGGCAGCACCAATACCAACAAGCTTACTTCTTATGAAAAGAAAGAAGACTACAAGAATACCGGTATTGCCAACCGCCTGTACAATGCCATGACTGAAAATATGGATATTTTTGAGGATTATGCTGGAACCAGCAAGGCAACGGATGACCAGAGCTATCTTGGCAAATTGATTACCAACATGCAGACCAAGATGACCAGCTTCCAGACATTGATGAAGTCCTACGAGAACAAGCTCTACGACAAGTATGATGCCATGGAGGTGGCATTGTCCAAGCTGGGGGCCCAGTTGAGCTATATTACAGGCTGATAATCTGAAAATGAGGGAACTATATGATTAATAACGCAGCAGAAGCATACAAAAGACAGCAGGTAATGACGGCAACTCCGGAGGCGCTGACCCTTATGCTCTATAACGGGGCACTCCGCTTTATGAAGGAAGGGCTGGAGGCCATGGAGGCCAAAAAGTGGGAGCAGTGCAACACCTCCCTGCAGAAGGCCCAGAGGATTATCCTGGAGTTTCAGGCAACCCTGAAAATGGAGTACGACATTTCTAAGCAGCTGATGCCGTTGTATGATTATGTGTACAATAGCTTGGTTGAGGCCAATATGCGCAGCAAGCCGGAGAAGGTGACGGAGTGCATGGACATCATCCGCGAGCTGCGGGATGCTTGGGCTGAGGCCATGAAGATTGCTAGAAAGGAAAGAGGTGCATCCTGATGATGCAGCCACCGAAGCTGAAAAGACCGGCTCCCAAGTACACGGAAAAACAGCTATGGGAAAGATATCTAGGTGCTACGGAGGAACTGCTGAAGTTTATCAAGGCTGAGGATATCGATACATTTCTTGAGCTGGTAGACCAGCGTCAGCAGCTCATGGAAATGATGCAGGCCTTGCCGGAGTCAGAGCGTGATTTCAGCAGCACCCCGGAGTGTGATGCCATGCGGGAGCAGATCAAGCCTATGGACATGCAGATTATGTACAAGGCCCGCACCTGGCTGAACAAATCCCGCCGCAACAACGCCCAGGTGCGCAACTACGATGTGACCGGCTACGGTGCCAATGCCGGATTGTTCAGCAGGGAATATTGATGTTGTATAGGCTGAGATAAGCTTATGCGAGCTTATATGAGATGAGAGGCAGGTTATCTATGCGGTAGCCTGCTTTTTTCTATTGAATATGCGTATAGATTATCGTACAATATTAATGTACAGATGTTGTAATAGTTGATTAGGCAGATTTAGAGATAATTGGTTGGCTGTGAACGATATTCTGGAGGTGTTAGGATGTATTTGCAAAGCATACAATTGCATAATTTTAAATGCTTTGAGTCCTTTAAAATAGATTTTTCAAAGGAGTTAACAGTAATTGTCGGCAACAATGGCTCTGGTAAAACCTCTATTTTGGATGGAATTGCTATTGCGATGGGGACTATTTTTACAGCAATGGATGGATTGTCGGGAAGAAAGATATCTGCTTCGGATGCACATGTAAAGGCGTTTAAAGTAGGCAGTGCTGATGATGTGCAACAGCAATACCCTGTGAATGTTGAAGCAGTTGCAGAAATTGATAACAAAAAATACAAATGGCATCGCTCCTTGAATAGCAGTGAAGGTAAAACGACGATTGTTGCGTCAAAAAATATAAGAATGTTTGCCAGAGAACTTCAGTCAAAGCTCCGCGAAGGTGACGACGGTGTTGAACTGCCTATGATTGCTTATTATGGCACGAATCGTATTTGGGATTATCATAGAGAGAAAAAGTCTGATAGCTTTAGGTCTAGTACCCGTACAAATGGTTATATTGACTGTCTGAGCGGTACCACCAATCTTAAGCTGATGCTGAATTGGTTCAGGAAAAGTACCGTCCAGAAATATCAAAGGCTGGAAAAGAATTTACCTGTGGTTAGTACGCATTCTGCCGTGTATAAGGCCATTGAAAAGTGTTTTGAGCAGATGACAGGATACGAGGATTCCAACGTATATTACAATATGGATACCAATGAGCTAAACATAGATTACACAGATACAAGTGGTTATCGTATGAGCGAACCATTTGGGAATTTAAGTGATGGTTATAAATGCACCATAAGCTTGATAGCAGACATTGCTTATCGTATGGCTGTACTGAATCCTCAGTATTCAGATAACGTATTGACAGAAACTCAAGGCCTGATAATGATTGATGAAGTGGATTTACATTTGCATCCTAAATGGCAACAAAAGGTTATTGGGGCTCTGCAAAGTATTTTTCCAAAAATTCAGTTTATAGTAACTACACATGCCCCGGCAGTTATTAATTCTGTCTATAGCAAAAACCTTAGGATTTTAAGCGATCGTGAGATTGTGAACGCAGGCAGTGAGGTTTATGGCAAGGATGTAGGTTCAGTTTTAGGCGAAATAATGGGGACTTCTCAAAGACCTATTTACGTTCAAGAACAGTTTGATTTATTTTATAAGTTTGTTAATGAGAAGAAATTTACTGAAGCGAGGGAAGTTCTTGATGGCTTGGATAAAATTCGCAACTACAATGATTCGGAAGTGGCAAGCTGCAGAGTTAAGTTGAAGCTGGAGGAGTTTCGCGGAGGCGTAAAATGATTGCGATTATCAAAGGCGTGGAGCCTGCAGGATTGGCGGAGCTACGTGAAGAAGCTCGTCAGGCTGGGGATACCCCTGAAGATGCTTATCAAAGGTTGAGGAATCCTTTGAAGAAGGTGGTAAGAGCATCATTACTACATGAACAGGGTGGCCTGTGTGCATATTGCATGCGTAAAATACCGCCGGAAGGAAAAGAGGATGTTGAGGAGCTTTATACACATATTGAGCATATTATTCCACGAAATCCCAAGGATCAAAGAGATGTCGGTCAGGGACTGGATTATCAAAATATGGTTTTAACCTGTGATGGTGGCTCGCATACGGCAACGCCTTCTGATAATAAGGGGTCTGCGAAAACATGTGATGCATGTAAAGATGACCAGGAATTTCAAAAAATTAATCCAATTAAGGCAGATACATTAGCTTCCATTTATTATACCGTTGATGGAATAATAAAATCGGATGATGCGGCAGTTCAGCGTGATTTGAATGAAATATTAAATCTTAATTGTCCAGAATCACCGCTTATAGATGCACGCAAAAAAGTCCTAGAAACTCTTATGGATGATATTAGTGCTGCTGGTGATATGCCAGAGCTTTGTAGGCTATATTTGAAAAAGTTTCGTGCAGAAAAAGACGAAAAAACTCCATTTGTTGGCGTGCTAATTTGGTATTTGCAGGAATTGTTGGCAAGCATGGAAAAGTAGATTTTGGATAAAATATAAATATTTATGAAATCTGGTGCGGAAATGAAATTTGATTTTAATTTTTATCATGGTAAAAATGTATTGGTTACTGGGCATACCGGGTTCAAAGGAGCGTGGCTGTGTAAAATGCTGGCCATGGCAGGGGCAAATGTTACGGGCTATGCCCTTGAGCCGCCGGCTAATCCGTCGCTTTTTGAGCTGGCGGGCATAGAGAAGGATATCAGGTCCGTGATTGACGATATTCGTGATTATGAAACATTAAAAAGGACGTTTGATGACGTGCAGCCGGAGCTTGTTTTTCATCTGGCGGCACAGCCAATTGTGCGGGAGGGGTATAGGAATCCTGCTGACACCTACAGCATTAACGTCATGGGGACGGTAAATGTTCTTGAGTGCATAAGGCAGAAGAACTGTGTGAAATCCTTTTTGAATGTCACTACGGATAAGGTTTATCTAAACAGGGAATGGACCTGGGGCTATCGGGAAAGTGATGAGCTGGATGGCTTTGACCCATATTCCAACAGCAAATCCTGCAGTGAGCTGGTAACTCATTCCTATAAAAACAGCTTTTTTGCCGATGGCAGAGTGGCGATTTCCACGGCCAGGGCGGGAAATGTTATTGGTGGCGGCGATTTTGCCAGCGACAGGATTATTCCTGACTGCATTCGGGCGGCGTTGCAAGGGAAGGATATTGTGGTGCGGAATCCATATTCAACGCGGCCATATCAGCATGTGCTGGAGCCGCTATATGCCTATCTGATGATTGCCGCTATGCAGTATCAGGATGGCAGGTATGCCGGCTGGTACAATGTGGGGCCGGATGATGGCGACTGCTTCCAGACAGGAGCGCTGGTAGATTTGTTTGTCAGCAAGTGGGGCGATGGCATAAAATGGGTTAATCAGCACGATGGCGGCCCTCATGAAGCTGGCTTTCTCAAGCTGGACTGCTCAAAGCTGAAATCGGTTTTTGGATGGCGCCCCCGCTGGAATCTGGAGCTTGCTGTTGAAAAGACAGTGGAATGGGCAAAGGTGTGGCAGAGCGGCAAAGGCACCGGTGATCTCCGCACTGTTATGGACAGGCAGATTGAGGAATTTTTGTCAGCTGGCAGATGAGATATTTATTTTTAGGAAATGTTAAAAAAACAAAAAAGCACGCATTTACGGTTTAGCTTAGCCGTTAGTGTGTGCTGTTTTTGTTGCGTGTGGGCATTACTGCAATGCCAGCTTCTTGAAGGCGGCCTCAGTCATGTCAGCTTCATTCGCAGCTTCTTTAATTGTAAGTTTGTTCATCTTTACCAGTTTCATCAGTAGTGACAGCCGTCCCTCAGCACGTCCTTCGGCACGTGCTTCCGATCTATTGCGTTCGATTACTTCGCACATTTCGTTCACTCCTTCCTCGGTAGTCTTAAAAATTCGTTTTCGTTCAGATGTGGCAGGAAATTCATCATCATAATAGCTGTCTTCCACAAAAATCTTCATCAGCCTGGCAATATCGGAGGCATCGTCAACTTCTGCGTTGATATAAATTTCCTGAGTGCCATTGTATACTGTTTTGCCAGTTTCCTGTATAACACGCTCTACATGATATACAGCTTTCCCCTGCTTAAAGACATCAAATTTGGAAATAAATATAGAAATGACATCAGGTATATCCCGAAATTTAGCTCCTGGATCGACAATGTTTGCCGTCAGTATAGATGAATTATAACGTACCCTTCGCTGGTGGTCATCATCATCCGCTTTTTGCACTTCTATGTGTACAATCCTGCCGGATGCCAGGCGGCACTTCAGGTCAAGGATGCAGGAGCGCCCCTGCAGATTCTTGACAATGCTTTGCGGCATGTTTTCCAAGACGATAAGCTGTTTATCCCCAAGGAAAACCCTCAAAATTTCCTGACAAAACCTCAGGCTTTCAGCCATCTTGATAAAGAGTGCATCATCTATGGGATTGAGGCTCATAGCATCAGCACGTATTTTTGCATTGTAACCCATTATATCATCTCCAGCTTTAATTTTATGAAAATCATTGGCTTTAGTCATGGGGAATATATTAACTATATTATAACATAAAAACGTTTGTGTGAAAAGGATCAACAGTATGAATTTCTTGGCATTATCAAAGGCGCAGTAAGTCTACGCCTGTACTACATAGGACTCATATATCCTAATGATTTTTTATTCTTGACTCATTATACCAGTTTAGATAAATGTTTAATATATTGATAAAATCTAAAATGTTTACACCTGTCCCATCGGTATTGTAGAACATCTCATTTTTTATATTCCAAAGATACATTCACACGCTGAATTATCAGGTGAGCAGCTTTCCTGAGACATGTATCGGGTAAGCCCAAAATCATCCATTATTTTGATTTCTTTGGATGAAGGGGGGATTTCAGGTGCTTCAACATCAAGGATATTCTCTGCGTGACATTGCTGCTATCGTGGAATGTGCGCACACTACTATATATTAATATTACGAAATTCGACGTGGAACACCTAAGCCTAAGAGCAATTATGGGCATAGACCACAGTAAAGTTACTTATGACTACGTTTTTTAAAGAATTTTGTTTCGAGGATTTGCACAAAGTAGAGTAGAACAATAATTTTATTGGATTTCTGCAATTTTAGTTTTAGGAGTCATGTTTTCACTTTATCATTTAGGATATCTCAGTTTCCGTACTTTGGGTGATATTCTTTTAATTTATGCATTAGAATTTGGATTTGCGATTGTGTACAAGTTTTCAGACGGTATTGTTTTATATTTTGTAAATCTTCTAAATGCTTTTGTTACATAATAGAAAGCTGTAAAATTCCACATTGAATTTTACAGCTTTCTTGCGTATACTATATATGAAAGACTAAACTACATTAATGAAGGGAAGTTGATTTTATGCAGAATATATTACCTTTATCAGATCTAAGAAATTCGTAAATTGCAAGTCGAAATTGAACATCTTTCTAATCAAGAAATATTATCAATAGCGTAGACTTCATCAAGAAATGCTTCAAA
>CAMFES010000013.1 GCA_945949525.1 uncultured Veillonellaceae bacterium | reverse complement strand
AAGCTGATTTATCAAGGCATACGGGATGTTTTCCGTGTGCGAAGTTTGAGTTAATATTCCTATCAGGCAGTATAACAGAAACAAAGACTATCCTGCCTTTTTTTGCCTGACAACAGAAATAGCCAAGCTACAGGAAAATATTCTGTCTGCTAATAACAAGCTGCTGCCAATCGTAGCCGTTACGCCTGAAATCGTACTGAAGCAGTTAGCATTATTATGTATTATAGACGAGATAAAATCCAGTAATGAAATCGAAGGTGTCCACAGTACCAGGCGTGAACTCATGGATGCCATGTCTTCCCTCAAAAAAGGAACACGTTATGTCAGCACCATCTATAAATATCACCTGCTGACAAACCAAAAAGAAATTTCTTTTGCCACCTGCCATGACCTGCGGCAGTTTTATGATGAATTCGCTCATGACGAGGTTATAGTTGAAAATGCTGCCAATCGCCTTGATGGCAAGATTTTCCGGGCAGGCTCGGTAGACATAGAAGCTCCCACGGGAAAATCCATTCACAGAGGCGTATACCCGGAAAGCAAAATCATCACTTATATTGAAATGCTTCTTGGCATCTTTAATGACAAAGATTTGCCCGTCCTTATTAACACGACACTTTGTCATTACCTTTTCGCTTATATTCATCCATTTTATGATGGTAATGGCAGAACCGCCAGATTCCTGACTTCATATCAATTAACCCAGGTATTGCATTATACTGTTGCCCTGCGCATATCAATCACCATCAAAAAAAACAGGAAAGATTATTACGACCTTTTTTCTCTCACTGATGACGAAAACAACTGCGGTGACCTGACACCATTTGTAACAGGCTTCTTGCAGATAATCCATCAGGCTGTTAATGATACTATTGCCCTGCTGCAACGAAAACTGGCTCAGTATAAAAAGAACCTGGCTATTCTGGAACAAATTTCAGAAGATGCACTATCTCAAGATATATACAAGTTGCTTTTCCAAGCCAGCCTGCTTTATGGGCAAGGCATTACCATGCAGGAATTATCAAAACTTCTTGGCAAATCAACAAACACCATAAAAAGCAGGTTGCAAGCTATGCCCAATGAACATATTATCATAATACAGCGCAACAGAAAAAAATTTTATAAGCTCAATCTGCTGCTATTGAAAAAATATACTTAAAGGGGAAAATTGAGCCCAGGCATCACTTTCCACACAGCAATATTGTTCCACGTGCAACAATGCCATTTTACATTGTTTGTTCCGAAAGATATTGCTATACTTATACATAGAGAGATTTTAGATAAAATGAGATAACAGCCTATGGCGGAAATAAAGTATTTCAGCTATGAGGTAATTGAGGGTGGCGTATGATGAACAAAGAATTGCAGTTCTTAATTTACAATACACCGCAACAAAGTTCAGAATCTGGGCTACGCAGATTTTAAAAGAATACATGCAAAAAGGCTTTGCTATGGATGATGAGCGGTTAAAACAGGGCAAAACATTCTTTGGCAAGGATTATTTTCTAACCAAACAGTTTAAAAGTGAGCAAATATATTAAAAGGGTGCAAGTACAGACGCATCAAGCCTGTACCTGCACCCTTTTATGACATCACAATATGAAGCTCATCCCATGCCTCAAATGCTTTCCAGCAGCGTCCTCCAGGACAATACTGCGCACTTTACCCTGGCCGGCATGTGGGAGATGTTCTTCAGGGCCAGAGCCTCATCCAAATCCTCCAGCTCATCATCATCAGTGATTTCTCCTTTTATCATCTGCAAAAACAAATCAGCCAGACGGTGGGCCTCCTCCACCTTCTCACCCTTGATCAGATCGATCATGATGGATGTAGAGGCCTGGGAAATTGCACAGCCAACGCCTGTAAAGGCGGCATCCTTGATAATACCATCCTCCACCTGCAGCTCAAGGGTTATCTCATCGCCGCAGCTTGGGTTCCTGCCCTTCTGGGTGACAGTGGGAAAACTCAGATGATGCTTGTTCTCCACAGAGCGGCTATGCTCCGCAATCAGCTCCGTATAGATGCTGTCCAGTCCGCCGATACCGCTAAGGCCGCCCAGCCCTGCATGATTGTCAGCATGGTTATTATTCAGCATATCCCAGCACCCCCCTTACCTTTGACAGCGACTCCAGCCAGCGGTCAACATCCTCCCTGGTATTATAAAAATAGAAGCTGGCCCGACAGGTGGCATTCTGTCCTAGATATTTCATCAGCGGCTGGGCGCAGTGATGGCCTGCCCTGATAGCAACCCCCTGGGCATCCAGAATAGTGGCCACATCATGAGGATGCACATCCTTGACGTTGAAGGTAATAATGCCCGTCTTGTTGTCACGGGTTGAATCACAGCCGTACAGCTCAATATAAGGCATGGCCTTCAGCTTCGGCAGGGCATAGGCCAAAAGCTCACGCTCCACCTTCTCCACGTAGTCAAAGCCCACCTTTTCCAGATAGTCAATGGCAGCAGTCAGTCCGGCCGCTCCCCCCACATTCTGGGTGCCTGCCTCAAACTTGGCCGGCAGCGGCGCAAACTCCGTTTCCTGCTCCTCCACGTAGTCAATCATATCACCGCCCATCAGAAACGGCGGCATTTCATTCAAAAGGGCTTCCTTGCCGTAGAGGACGCCGATTCCCATAGGTGACAGCATCTTGTGACCGGAAAATACGAAGAAATCCGCATCCATGTCCTGCACATCCACCCTGATATGAGGCACGGACTGGGAGCCGTCCACCACCATCACCGCGCCCACGCTGTGAGCCCTGGCGGCAATCTCCTTCACGGGATTTACCAGCCCCAGCACGTTGGACACCTGCGCCACCGCTACCAGCTTCGTCCTGTCCGTAATCTTCGCCTCAATATCCTCCTGAGAAAGATTGCCATCCTCCTCCAGATAGATGTACTTCAGCACGGCACCCTTCTGGCGGCAAATCTGCTGCCATGGCACCAGATTGCTGTGATGCTCGGAAATGGCAATTACCACCTCGTCACCGGCACCTATATTGCTCATACCGTAGCTGTAGGCAATCAAATTCAGGGACTCCGTAGCATTCTTGGTAAAGATAATCTCATGGCTGTGCTTCGCATTGATAAACCTTCTTACCCGCTCCCTGGCGTTCTCATAGATGTCCGTAGCCCGCACGCTCAGCTCGTAGGCTCCCCGATGAGGATTGGCGTTACAGCCGCCATAATAGCTGCACATGGCATGGATTACTGATTCCGGCTTCTGAGTGGTGGCACCATTATCCAGATAGACAATCTGCCTGTCATGCATCTTCTGCTGCAGCAGGGGAAATTCCTTTTTATAATCCTTTGTTCCAGTAATCTTATCACTCATCGGCCAGCCGCTCCTTTATATAATCATCAAGCTCACGATAAAGCTCCTCGTCACCAATCCTGTCCAGCACCGGGTTAAATGCTGCCTCCACCACCAGACGTCTTGCCTCCGCCATATCCAGGCCGCGGCTCATGAGATAAAACAGCTTATTCTCATCCATTTTGCCGATAGAAACGGCATGATGCCCCTCCACGGCATCCTCACCGGACAGCATCAGAGGAACACTGCGGTTCCGCACCTTGCCTGACAGAACTATCACCTGCTCCTTCTCGTATCCCTTGGAGCCCTTGGAGCCACGCCGAAAATCCAGCGTTCCCCGGAAAATCTTGTCTGCCTGTCCGGAAAGGGCGCCGTAGACATTGAGATTTGCCTCCGTCTGCCTGCCCTCCTGCACCAGCACATAGTTCATGTCCAGCTTCCTTGCCTCATGGCCAAAGTACAGCACATGCACATCAGCACGGGATTCATCGCCCTTTAAAAATACCTGCATTTTGCTTACGGCCTTTGCTGCCCCGACTTCCACTGCCACGGCCTCCAGGCTGGCACCTTTGGCCAGCTCCACCTCCACCTGACCGGCATACTGCCTGTCATCAGGCAGAAGCTGCACCACCGTCAGCTTCAGCGAGCCTCCCTCGGCCACCTTTACATCCAGCCTGCCTTCGCCCTCCTGACGATATACCACCGTCAGCTCCCGGCTCTCACCAGCAGGCACGAACAGGGACTGCACAGCCGCCATATCCGGAGCAAGAACGGATTCCTCCACCCTCGCCTCATTGACACCCAGCCAGCGCCAGGTACGCATCGGGATTTCACTATAAATCTTTTCTGCCATCTTTATACCTCACGCCTTTCTCAGCCCATTGTGCCTTCCAGCTCAATATTAATCAGGTTGTTCATCTCCACCGCGTACTCCAGCGGCAGCTCCTTGGCAATAGGCTCCACAAAGCCCCGGACAATCATGGCCCGCGCCTCCTCCTCGCTGATGCCGCGGCTCATGAGATAGAACACCGCCTCCTCGCTGATGCGGCCGATGGTGGCCTCATGGCCGATATCCGCCTCATCCCCCTGAATATCCATTACCGGCAGGGTATCGGAGCGGGAAATATCGTCCAGCATCAGTGACTCGCAGTTGACGGAGCATTTTGCATGGTGGGCATTTGGCGTCACCTTTACAGCGCTCCTGTAGGTTGCCCGGCCACCTGCCTTGGAGATGGTTCTGGTGCTGATATTGGCCGAGGTATATGGTGCCGCATGAATCACGCTGGCGCCGGTATCAAGGTTCTGCCCCTTGGATGCAAAGGTCACGCCGGTAAACTCGCAGCGGGCATTCTCCCCGTGGAGAATACTGCATGGATAAAGCATGGACACATGGGAGCCAAAGGAGCCGGACACCCACTCAATAATGCCGTCCTTTTCCACCAGCGCACGCTTCGTATTCAGGTTCATCATGTTTCTGGACCAGTTCTCAATGGTGGAATAGCGGAGCCTTGCCCCCTCACCCACAAACAGCTCCACGCAGCCTGCATGGAGGTTGGTTACGTTGTACTTTGGCGCACTGCAGCCCTCAATAAAGTGCAGGCTGGAATTTTTTTCCAGAATAATCAGCGTATGCTCAAACTGTCCTGCCCCTGCCGCGTTCAGGCGGAAATAGGACTGCAGGGGAATCTCCACATGTACCCCCTCCGGCACATAGACAAAGGAGCCACCTGACCAGACCGCCCCGTGGAGGGCCGCAAACTTGTGGTCCTTGGGCGGCACCAGCCGCATAAAATGCTCCCTGACCAGAGCTTCATACTCCCGCAGTGCCGTTTCCATATCAGTATATACCACACCCTGCTGGATGAGGCTTTCCTGTATGCTGTGATACACCACCTCGGAGTCATACTGGGCACCAACACCGGCCAAAGAAACCTTCTCCGCCTCCGGAATGCCCAGCCGGTCAAAGGTAGACTTGATGTCCTCCGGCACATCCTCCCACCTGCCTGCCATTTTGGCATCAGGCTGAACGTATGTAACAATCTCGTCCATGTTCAGCTCCGAGATATCCGGCCCCCATGCAGGCAGGCTCAGACTGTTGTATACCTTCAAGGATTCCAGGCGGCGTTCCAGCATCCACTCCGGGTCATGCTTCCGTGCTGAGATATCCCGCACTACATCCTCCGTCAGCCCTGCCTGGGACTTGTAGGCAGAACGGTCCTCATTCCTAATATCGTAGAGGGTACGCTCAATATCCTCTACAAAGGTCTTGTTCCTGTTTTCCATATTTCTGCCTCTCAATCCTGCTTCAAAAAGCCGAAGCCTTCCCTGTCAATCTTCTCAATCAGCTCAGGGCCGCCTTCCTCTACAATCTGCCCATCCATCAGCACATGCACCCTGTCCACGGACAGCTGCTCCAGAATGCGGGTATTGTGGGTGATAATCAGGCAGGCATTATCCTCATTGTGAAACCTCCTGACACCACCGGACACAATCTGCACCGCATCCACATCAAGGCCGGAGTCAGTTTCATCCAAAAGAGCCAGCTTCGGATTCAGAAGCAGCAGCTGCAGAATCTCGTTCCGCTTTTTCTCACCGCCGGAAAAGCCCACATTCATATAGCGCCCGGCATACTCAGGGTCAATCTGCAGCTCCTCCATGGCGGCCTTCAGCTCCTTGCGGAACTTCATGATTTTCACCGGCTTGCCAGTCACTGCCTGACGGGAAGCCCGCAGCATATTCTCCACCGTGATACCCGGTATCTCCTCCGGATTCTGGAAGGACAGGAAGATACCCCTGCGGGTGCGCTCAAAGGTCTTCAGCTCCTGCAGGCTCTCGCCCTCAAAGGCGATGCTGCCGCCGGTGACCTCATACTTCGGATGCCCCATAATCACGTTCATCAGCGTGGACTTTCCGGACCCGTTTGGCCCCAGAATCACGTGAATCTCGCCTGCATTAATCTCCAGGTTCAGCCCCCGCAGAATTTCCCCCTTGTCCTGCCTGTCAGCCACACCTGCATGCAAATCCTTAATCTCCAACAATTTTCTGCTCATTATAAAATCTCCTAATACACACACTAAGCTATATACCTTTATTTTATCCTGTATAATTTAATTCTGAGAAAATTACTCAGAATTACTACTACACATTATACGGACATTGCCAGGGCTTGTCAATAATTCCTACCATTTTTGTAAGGATTATTTTATCGCATACAAAAAGCCCTCACCCTCCGGCAAAGGCTTCTCGAAATCAGTCATTGGGCTTTTCAATGTATCCGGCCATCAGCTTCACCATCCCATGCACATCAATAGGCTTGGCCAGATGGTCATTCATGCCCGCCTGCAGGCACAGCCTCCTGTCCTCCTCAAAGGCATTGGCGGTCATGGCAATAATAGGAATCGCCGCCTTCCGGGCATCCGCCATGCCGCGGATTGCCTTCGTGGCCTGCAGGCCGTTCATGTTCGGCATCTGCACATCCATGAGAATCAGATCATAGTATCCTGCCTCCGCCTGGTTCAGCATCTCCACACATTCGGCGCCATCGCAGGCCCTTTCCACCTGACAGCCCAGCTCCGACAAAAGAGCTGACGCAATCTCGGCATTCAGGTCATTGTCTTCCGCCACCAGAATCCTGCTGCCCCTGATGTCAGCTCCCAGCTCCTGAGCGCCGTCCTTTTTTTCATGCATATCTCCGGCAGCCGCCCTGAAATAGATTACTATGGTAAAGGCGGAACCCTTGCCCGGAGCGCTGTCCACGGAGATTGTGCCCCCCATCAGCTCAACCAGCTTTTTCACAATCGGCATCCCCAGGCCTGTGCCGATAATCTTTGATTCGGTGGTATTCCTTGCCCGCGAAAACTCATCAAAGATGTGAGGCAGGTAATCCTCCGACATGCCTATGCCGGTATCCCGTACCACAATCATAAATTTGTCGCGGCCACACCCGTCAGAATCCAGCTCCCGTATCTCCAGCCATATTTCTCCCCCATCCGGTGTGTACTTGATGGCATTGCTCACAAGGTTCAAAAAAATCTGCCTTACCTTGGTGGTGTCCAGATAATTCTCATCATGCTCCACCAGGACTGATGTATGCAGTGTCAGGCTCTTTGCCCTAAGACTTGCCTCGAAGACCGCCCTGATGTCATCCACCAGCTCATGCAGGCTGGCAGCTTCCTCCGTCAACGTTTCCTGCCCGCTTTCAATCCGCGCCATCTCCAGTACATTGTTGATAAGGCTCAGCAGAAAATCCCCGGAGGACTGTATCTTCTCCACATAATCATCCACCAGCTCCGGCTTTTCCCTGTTCTTTTTCAGCAGCTCCGTAAAGCCAAGAATGGCATTCATAGGCGTGCGGATGTCATGAGACATATTAAAAAGAAAATTAGTTTTGGCACGACTGCCTTCCTCAGCCTGTTCCAATGCTTTCTGCAAGGCAGCGTGATTCTTTTTTTCCAGCCTGGCCGCCCGAATGTACATAAAGGCAACCGTCATGGACAACAGGGCAATCAGGCCCATGACAAAAATCACCAGATACTGGTATTCCATGAAAAAATCCGCCAGGGTATACTCATACATCTCCTGCTCATAGTTGCGGATGTTCAGCATGATGTAGTCTTCCTCCAGAACGCTCACACCGCGGTTCAGAAGGTTCAAAAGGTCTGCCGAGCCGCTGGCTACACCAAAGCCCAGCATGGAAATAGACGACGTAGGTGAGGCGTTCAGCATCTTGTATCTGCCCTGGCGCAGCAGGGGATAGGTACGCATGCCATTAATGAGGGTTCCGCCTACGCCGCCGTATTTGACGGCATCCAGGCAGCCCTCCACCGTATCATAAAAAATAATCTTAGCCTCCGGATATATGGAGCGGCTGGCCGCCAGCTGCATATAATTCCCCCGCACTACGGCAATCCTGTCTTCCTTTTCCTTGGTATACTCACCGGCGTAGACAAAATCAGAGCTGACGCTGGTCACATCTGCCGAACCGGCCAGTCCGTACTGCTCGGCCACCCACATATCGTTAAACACAGGAAAGATAGTATCTACCTCTCCCCTGTGCAGCCCGTCCGCCATGGCTGCAAAATTTCCATAGCTCTTGTAGACAACATTCAGCTTGCCGCCCAGCCCCAGCAGCTTAATCATCTCCGGCACAATATCCTTGACGATGCCTGTCACCATCCCATGCTTGTCCACACCGGAAAAAGGCATGTAGCCTTCCAGTACCCCCACCCGCAGGGTCTGATGCCCGGCCACCCACCTCTTTTCTCCTGCTGTCAGGGTCGCAGTGATATTGGATCGCCGGAAATATTTGTCGCTCAGCTGCTTCGTCAAAAACGGCATGGCCTGACGCAGCTCCTCCTGCGCCCTGTTCAGATCCTGCAGCAAATCCTCCCTGCCCGCCGTCACACAGAGATAAAATTCCTTGGCACCGCCGCTGACAAAGGATTCCAGCCCGTAGTTGGTAATAGCCTCGGCACTGGTTTCTCCCAGCACAGCATCCACAGTCCCCTTCTGCAGTGCGGCCACAGCTGCATCCGTATCATCATAAGCCAGAACCTCGGCCACGATATGCTGCTGCTTCACAAACTGCCGCAGGCTGCTTTCCACGATTCCTGACACCGTTCCCAGCCGCTTGCCGTTAAAGGAAGTCGGATCCTCCGTAATGGAGCTGTCCGAGCTGCGCTTGAGGAAAATATACCCCGACTGTCCCATGGGCAGGTCAGGATATAAAAAGCTGCCTATGCGCCCATCCGTCTTGGACAGTCCGGCAAAAACGTCCACCTCGCCCCGGAGAAACCTTTCATACAGCTCCGGGAACGAACCATACACATACTCATATCTCCAGTGGGCATAGGGAGCCAGTCGCTGATAATACTCATAGCAGTAGCCCTTTTTGACGCGGCCCTCCTCCGCACCCTCCTGCCAATTTACCTCCGGATAGTACGCTACACGTACCACCTTCTGCTGGTAGCTGCTTGCGTTTAGTTTGCCCACGCTGCCGTCATCCTCCGCCGACAAAGCCGTAGAGGGCAGCAGCGCCGTCAGGCACAGCACCCACAGCACAAGCCCGGTAAAGAGGCGCACAGCATCCCCCGGCCAGCTCGTATTTATACATCGGCATCTTTTCTCCATCACCGTTCATCGCCTTTTATCTCTATACAAAAAAATATCACAGCAGGCGGCCTCATAACATGCCGTCTACTGTGATATTCGACGCGCGAAGAAAAAATCCTCTTATATGCTAAAAATAAAATTATGTTTTATATCAGCTGTTTTCCCTGACAAAGCTGCCAGCAAAATCCCTGCACTGAACCAATGCCTCATCATCCGGAGTATTGTTGACGATTACCCCTGTGCCAAAAACCTTTGCACCGTGATCCTTGCAGCGTGCCTGCCAGTCCTCCATCCACTCGCCGCTTCCCCAGCCGTAGGAGCCAAAAAGACCTACCGGTACACCCTCAAGCTTTTTTTCCAGCGCCGTAAACATCGGCTCAAATTCAGCCTCCTCCAGCACCTCGTTGCCCATGGCCGGACAGCCCAGAAGCAGGGCATCAAAATTTTCCAGCTTTGACGCAGGAAATTCCTCCGGCGTCAAAAGCTCCACCTCTGCCCCGGCTACCTTTGCCCCCTCAACCATGGCCTTTGCCATCATCTCCGTATTGCCCGTACCGCTCCAATATACAACTGCTAGCTTCATATTTTCTTTCCTCCTGCTAAATATAGCTATTTATTTATCATCAGGCTGCACTGCAAATCATGGATTGCAGGCTCACGCCCTCCTGCAGGCTGTCATAAACCCTCTTGGTGCAGACAGCATAGCAGTGAAACAGGTGCAGGACAGCCTTTTCATTATCATATACCTTCCAGAAGCCGCACTGGCGGAAATTCCTCCCGCCATGCTGGATGAACCCCTTCACATCGTGGGGCGGATAGCCAAGAAACAGGCCAATCTCATGAGGAAAGCCGTTCCTGACGCCATGCTCCATCAGCTTCTGCTCCATGCGCCTCTTCAGGTGGCTCAGCAGCTCCTCCAGCGCAGCCTCCGGCGGATAGCCGCACATTGCCAGGATATCCTTTGCCGTTTTGCGCCGCAAAAGCCTCTGCAGCACCACAGGTCGGTATATAAGGAGCAGCACATGCGCCTTCTGCTGCCTAAGCTCCATTACCTTCAGTCCCTTGCAGGCAAAGCACTGCTCGTACACCCTGAAAAAATCCCTCAGCTCCTCCATGCTCCTGCCCGGCAGGGCTACCATGCTGGCCGCCTTCAGACCGGCCAGGGTCGGCGCACAATGCAGCGCCAGCAGCTGGTCAAACTGTCTCCTGTCCATCCCTTTCACCTCTCAACTGAATATTATTATCATTTGTAAAAAATAATATAGCATAATTGATAATAATTTTCAATATGTTTTCTGATGTTTTTTCAAAGGCTGCAAAAATGGACTGCCATATCAATATTATAATACAGCAGTCCACAAATGACCAAAGCTATTCAATTCAGCAGACATCAACCGGTAATCTGCTCAAATATCCACAGGGTATTTTTGTGCTGCTCTGAATAATCCTCCGCCTTAAAGATGCGTATGCGCACCACAACCCCGTTCAGCTTCAGATAGGTAAACTCAATATAGGTGTTTTCCTCCAAACGTTTTTCTATCTGGGGATAATCAAAGACAAGAGCCATCTGCCCCTTGCTTTCCTCTGCCACATAGAGCTTTATGTACTCCCTGATGGCATTGCGGAAGCGATAATCGTGCATTTCCAGGCATTTTGCAAAATAATCAGGCCGATAAATAATCCTGGTATCATCCGTATTCAGGTTGACCGCATACACACCCATGAAACGGGTGGCGATAATCCGCAGGAAGCTGTCCCTGTCCCGCTTTTCTGCCATTATATCCTCCAGCTGATGGTTCATCTGGCGGTTCTTTTTCTCCTTGCCATTTTCACGGTAATAGCGCTCCTTGTCAGCATACATGGCCTTTTCTGCCTCCTTAATGGTACGCTGCAAAAAATTGCCATCCGCGCAAATCGACCAGCCTGCCGAGATATGGTACTCCATGGCCTCCAGCTGTGCCTTGGCAGCTGCCACCCTGACCTCTGCCTCCCTTGCATCCAAAAGCTTTGTCAGTATCACAAACTCATCGCCGCCGATACGATAGGCATCACTCAGGCCGAAGCTGTCCTTCAGCGTGTCAGCGACCCTTGCCAGCATCCTGTCACCCGCCTCATGGCCCAGGGTGTTGTTCAGGTCATGCAGGCCATTGGCATCAATGTAAATACAGCACAGTCCGCTGCCGTTTCCCTCATACTCCATCACCGCCTGCTGATAGGCATTGCGATTCTTCAGCCCCGTCAGCTCATCTATGGTTCCCATCTTTTTGATGATGCTGTAGGCCTCCACATTCTGGACTGACAGTAGCATGCTGTCCGAAATAGTTTTCATCAAATCCACATATTTTGATGGATTTTTGACATTTATCAGGGAAAGGGTTCCCAATATCCCGGTATCCCCCTTGATGACAGGCGCAATTACCATATTGTCAATGGAAAGCTTATTTTCAGGGGAGAACTCCCCTATCAGCCTGCGCTGCTCGACCTCGTCAGCCTCCAGCACCACTGCCTTGCCATCCACAAGCTTCTGCCAGATATCCTTTGGACACCTTCCCGTATCCAGCTTCTCCAGCATCTCACTTTCCTGCATCGGCCAGCAGTACACCCTGCTTACCTTGTTATTTTTCATGCGGGAAAACACCGTTATACTGGCTCCCGTGTATTCAGACAGCATGTGCATGGCAACAGTAATGCAGTATGGCTCCTTGTAGGCGCCAAACAACAGCTGCTGGATATTGTAGGCAAACTTGCTCTGGTCAATGACAACATGATACTCCCTGCTCCTCTTCCTGCTTCGGTAAAACAGGTAGCAAAGATACGCCCCGCAAAGCATTATCTGCAAAATGCCAAAGGCATGCACCACCCACCTGATAGGCGCGGCATCTGCAAAAACAACGCTTTCCGGCACATCAAAGCTGCGAGCTGCCAGAATATCATCTATCAGCCTGTCGGCCCCAAACCCACTTGCAATCATTATGAGGCATACCAATACGGCAATAAAAATCTGTCTGTTGTCATTGGCATGTGTCTTTCTCCACATGGCCTCCATCCCCCTCAACCCCTGGTTTTGATTACGCCATGCTATCACGCTTTTTGGACAGGATATAGTGGTACATTTCCCCCATCCGAGTAGAGTATACCACGTTTAGATGTATGTTTCAATAATAGATAATACTTATTTATTAGTATTATTTTCTATATTTTTATCACGCCCTATAGCAATGTCGGAGCCGCATTTTTTACTCATTCAATGGAATTGCCTGAAATCTGTTTGCAGGATGCTCCAGAATATAATCTAAATAGTCACTATCCACATATTTGGCAAAAATCTTGTCTGACAACATAGACCTGACAATTTTAGTGTATGTCATTTCACTGCCATGAAATCCATCAAGACATTCATCATCATTTGACCCGACCCATAAAACATTGCTAAAATTAAAAAATTGTATGTTTTCTTCTGCACAGTATTCCTTTACGCTTCTTTCAAAATTTGCCAGCAGAAATCGCCACTCATCATGATTTGACATTCTGCTGTAAATTTCATCCGGAAATGGTGGCAAAAACACTATTACATGGCACCCAGCCTCTTTCATCTCCCTGATAAGCTTCTTCAATCTTTCAAATTCCCCATAATCTATATCATCTGCGGCTTCAAAGCGGCTATTTCTATTGTCTAGCCGTTTATGGGTGTCCTTAAACAGCTCTGCCGAAGTTTTAAAATCGGCAGTCAGCATACTTCCATATTGATAACTGCCATCTGCAAGACGATATCCTTCTGATTTTGCCGCTGCACTCAAACCTACAGTTTTTCTTTTTCCCACTATATCCATCTCTTTTATATCATCTAGATGAAATAACATATTTCGCATTTCCGCATTATCTTTCATAAATTCTACTAACTGGAAATACTTTTTATATTTGCTTTCTCTAATCTCACCCAAGCGCTCCAATTGAGATGCATGGGAAAAATTCGGATTTAACCACCATAAATCTACACCTAAAATAACAACCTCCGGCGTATAGCTTTTTCTAATTTTCGCAAATGTTTTTTCTGCATCTATAAGAGAACTAGCAGTTCCTCCCATAGTATAAAAATCCTTATCAATAAAATAATTAGAACGAAATTGCATAACACGTGAAGAACCAATTGCTACTACCTTTGGCTTTTTCTGCTCTATAACTTTAAACTTTATCAGACTGCTATCAGTAATCGCACTTCCCAACAAAATATCATCATATTCTGATAGTATTTCATCATCACTATACAATTCTCTAAACTCACCCAAAATCAATGTCGATATGGAAAAAAATCCAAATACAGCAACAATATTAATCAACAACCATCGGCGCACCCATATCTTCCAAGCATTCATTGTACTCATCCTTTAAAATTGAAAATATAAAAACTCTCCTGTTCCCATTGCACAAACAGAATAAATACCAGCTAAAAACATAAGGCTAATAAAGCACATCCATTTTTTGTTTGGAACCATATTAACGTATATTTCACATGGATTTCTCATAATAATTATACATATTAACAACACCATTAACGAAACCGCACACTTTGCCATAGACCATTTATATTGCCATGCACTAAAAGAAGCTCCTGTCCAATAAAGCCACTGCTCCCATTTTCCCCCAGATGGAAAATGTAAACTATTTATATCAAACATTGTGTTAATTATCTGTACTGCATCTCCAATTGAATCAGCCCTAAAAAATACCCAGCCAATAACAACACATACAAATGTTATGCTCCAGCTCATTACAACAGGAAGCCGATACTCAAAATTACGCCATAGATGATTTATCATCAAAAATAAGCCATGCAATGCTCCCCATACAATAAATGTCCACCCAGCTCCATGCCACAGTCCAATTATAACCATAGACACAAACAGGTTTCTTAGTTTACTAAACTGACCATGGCGATTTCCTCCTAGTGGAATATACAAATATTCCCTAACCCAACTACTTAAAGTGATATGCCATCTGCGCCAAAAATCAATAACGCTTGTTGCTTTATATGGAGAATTAAAATTCTGTGGCAATTTTAAATTTAACATTAATCCTAATCCAATTGCCATTTCACTGTATCCTGAAAAATCGAAATACAATTGAAACGTATACGCAATTGCCCCCATCCATGCCTCAAGCATGCCAATACCTAAAGCATTTGAAAATACATCCGTTGCTACAATTGCCAGCTTATCTGCAATAACAGCCTTTTTAAACAAGCCCATGGAAAACAATCCTAGACCCATAGCTATATTACGATAATCCACTCTAAATGTGGCATCGTCAATAAATTGCGGTATCATTTTTCTATGGCTTATAATCGGTCCGGCAATCAGATGCGGAAAAATCGTTACAAATTCACAATACACAATGAAAGATGTATTTTTAGTATCCCCTCTATACACATCAATTAAGTATGCAGTCTGAGTAAATGTAAAAAATGATATTCCCAGCGGTAATACGATGTGCATCAAGTCAAAATAACTCATTCCAAGCACGGCATTGACAGACCCTAGAAAAAAATCCATGTATTTAAAATATGCCAGCATAGATACGTTTATGAAAATACCGAACCACAACCAGAATTTTTTATTTTGTGCCAATTCCAGCCGTTTCCCCACAAGATAATTAAAACAAATTGAGGCAAAAAGCAAAGGCACATATCGCACATCCCACCAACCATAAAAGAAAAAAGAAGCAAACACAAGCCATCCAATAGCGTATTTCTTTTCCTTGTATCTTCCCAATATAAAAAATACAACCACCACGATAGGAACATATAAAAATATAAATTCTAATGAATTAAACAGCAATTACACCATCTCCTTACAAATATCTGGTAAAACAACAAAAGTCCCCCCCTAAGATACAATTGATATTTTGTATCTCAGGAGAGGACAAATAACATACCTATATAAGAAATGCTTCTATTTTTCATTAAGTATAATATAATCAACCGCACTAATCAAGCTATGTACAAAAAAAGTATCTTTGTAAAAAGCTGTAAGCTCTCTCAATGATAATAATTACTAATTCATAAAAATGTGATTGAAGCAGATTGGTAAATTTGATAAAATGAAAATAGTAAATATATTAAAGTGAAAACAGTAAATATATAAAAGTCAGATTGGTAAATTTGACAAAGTGAGGTGTATAAAATGCCAAAAAGAAACTATCGTCCCAGGGTAATAGACAGCCTGTTAAAAGACTATCTGCAAGCATTTGGTGCCATTTGCATTGAAGGCCCCAAGTGGTGCGGAAAGACATGGACAGCAGAAAACAGCTGTAAAAGCAAGTTTATGCTAGGTGATCCAGCCAATAATTTCCAAAACAGAACCCTGGCCAGCCTGGATCCAGCAACTATTTTGCAGGGCAAACCCCCCCGGCTTATTGATGAATGGCAGGAGGTTACCAGTATCTGGGACGCAGTGCGATACGAGGTAGATATCAGGCAAAAGCAGGGACAATTTGTGCTGACCGGCTCATCTACCCCCATACGAAAAGGTATTATGCATAGCG
Source organism: uncultured Veillonellaceae bacterium (assembly GCA_945949525.1). GTDB lineage: Bacteria > Bacillota > Negativicutes > Selenomonadales > Selenomonadaceae > Anaerovibrio. The sequence continues at coordinate 17,468 of CAMFES010000013.1, read as the reverse complement.
GGGCCGGACGCATCGCTCCTCTACGCATGAGAACAATGTCACTATGGGAATCTGGCGATTCTGACGGACAGGTATCGTTACATTCCTTGTTCATAGGAGAAAGCAAAACTCAACTGACCGGTGAAGTACCATTAAAACGATTGGCCCAGCTGATTGTCAGGGGCGGATGGCCACAAGGCATTACCGTGCCGGAGGAAAAGGCCTATTTACTTCCTCATGGCTATATTAATGCAATTATTGATGATGGTGCCAATCGTCTGGATGAAATCAAAAGAGATAGCTCCAAGATGATTCGCTTGTTAAAATCACTGGCACGAAATGAATCTACCACTGTATCAAACAAATCACTGAAAAAGGACATAAAAGATGTTGATGGTGTAGATATCAGTGACCAAACCATAGCTGATTATCTTGATGTATTCCGCAGATTATATGTTATTGAAGACCAGCCCCCCTTCAGCCCCAGCGTTCGCTCATCCGTAAGGGTTAAACAGTCCGGCAAACGCCATCTGACAGATCCGTCCATTGCCTGCAGCCTGTTAGGACTTAACGTAGATGGCCTTATCAATAACCTGGAAACCATGGGCTTTTTATTTGAAGCATTGTGCGAACGTGATTTGTGGATTTATGCCCAGGCCAATGGAGGAAAGCTGTTCCACTATCAGGACTACAAGGGGAAGGAAATTGATGCCATAGTAGAACTGCCCAACGGCGAATGGGGAGCCTTTGAAATCAAGCTGGGTGCCAATCAAATAGATGCCGCTGCCAAAAACCTGCGCAGTATCCGCGAAAGCATCGCCAAAGAAGGAAAAGGCAAGGAACCTAAATTTCTCTGCGTGCTTTGCGGCCTTACTAATGCCGCCTATCAACGGGAGGATAATGTTTATGTGATACCTATAACCTCCCTGAAGCCATAAGCAAAAATCTGTCCTCCCCGTCATTTCAGCAAACATCACTCCTTTCCCCCATTATATGATAATCAATACTCTGATTTATCTCTCACAAAAAAACTCCCTCAATAATGGGGAGTTTTTTGCATTGTTTTATTTTTACTCAATATATGTGATATGTCTTCCAGGGAATTTTATCCAGCGGCACAGTCTTCAAAAAATCCACAATATCCTTCCTGCCATAATAATGAGGCTTCCCCTCCCTGTCCTGGGACATTAGGATAATCGGCATATTTGGAAAAAATGGCGCAATGGACTGACGAAATCTAGTTGCCCGCACCGTATACTGGGTAACAATCTGCTTTACCACTACAATGGCAAAGGTCACTCCCTGCTCAATAATCACCGCACCATGTACTACCATAACCTCACCTCACGTTCCCTTGCTTCCGCCAGGCTGACAAGGGATTTTTTGTATGAATCAAATCTTTTCCTGCATTTCCCATCCATATTTCACAAATCCTCAGTTCTATATTCCGCATACCCTTCATAGTAATAGCTATAATCAATACCCTTCATGTACACAGCCCTGTCATCAATCTTATCCGTCAGGGCATTTTGCAGCAGATGCTTTATCTCAATATCCCTGACCGGGCTGCGCTCCATGGCCAAAAGATATTCTTCCTTGTCCACGCGGCTCCAATTCACCACACGCCCTATCTCCGCCTTCAAAATAACATCCAGCCAGATGCGCATGCTCCTGCCGTTCCCTTCCCGAAATGGATGCGCCACATTCATCTCCACATATTTTTCCACAATCTGCTCAAAATCAGACTGTGGCATCCTCTCAATGCTGCTCACTGCCTCCCTGAGATACATCACAGGAGCAAAGCGGAAATTGCCTTTGGCAATATTGACTGTACGCATTTCCCCGGCAAAGGCATAAATACCCCCAAACCAATGCCGATGAATAGCAGACAGGCTGGCAAAAGTCCCTGGCTGCAGGCTGTCCAAAAAACCAGCCTCGAACATTTCCATAGCACGCTTCTTGCTGAGCTGCTCCTCTGTCCTTGCCAGCTCAGCAGCATTCAAAATCCCAAGCTTATTTTCCAGCAACCTTCTATCCCTCCTTCATTGAGCTTCCCCACCTCAGGAAATACTGCTCCACACAAATATACTCCACAAGACACATTATGGGACAAAACTGCCATATCGTCAACAGCAATACCAGTACAATTTTACGCTATCAAAAAATATTTTCCCAGCCTCTTGACCGTGGGTAACTACCGCCTGATACACTCCTTGTAGAATAAGCATTAATTCCATCAGCAGGAGGATTGAAAGACTATGATGCATCACATACGGACGAAAGATCAATAAATAATCCCACAAAAAATGCCTGACTGCTATCTCCGGATTATAGATTAATCCACGAGATATACAGCCAGGCATTTTTATTGGCATGCCACACTAAAAGACTATCGCCATCACACGGAGATGCGGAACACATCCTCCATCATGTTGCCCAGGTCAAAATCGCTGCCGTTGGCACCGTGCTTTCTTCCCATCTTCTTGACCACGGCCTGATAGATACTGTCCTCCACGCTGTCAGGCACCAGGTACTCCCAATTTTTGACATCATACTTTCGCTGCTTGATATCATTATCAGGCCTGCCACTTACCTCCAGCTCACAGAGAAACTGAATCTGCTCCGTAGCAGGGCGCACATAATAATGCTCAAGATAATACTTTTCCTGATATACATACTGGCTGTCATTCATTCTTTCCGCCAGGGTTTTGGCATTGGTATCCTCGATGCGCTCCAGCTTTATCCAGACATCTATAATGTACTCATCGCTCCTGTTAGGGCACAAAACCCACTTGGCACTTTTCTTGTCCATATAGTAGTTAAAATAACTGTCCGTGAACAGCTTTACGTAGCGCTTGTCCTTATTTTCGTTCTCCTCATTGGCAACGCTGCTGCCAGCCGTGCCGCCTGCACTTTCTGCCGCCTCTGCCCCGCAGCCCAGCAAAAATGCCAGCACCAGCGTCAAGGTTATTATTTTCTTCACACTGCTCCCCCCTGCAACCTGATTACAGAAAACATCCAGTCCTCATCCGATTGGGACAAAACAAAATCCATTGATTAAATTTTACACCAAAATACAAAATTCTGCCATGAGAAAATCATCACAGAGGATTTTTATCCGGAGTTCCCGCCTTTCTCGGATAGGCCTTTGGGGTCGCCCTGACCTTTTTGATGTAAAGCACGGCCCGTTTATCGTCAATATATGGCAGCCTTACCGGCACTGATTTGATGCTGCTGCCTCCCAGCACCTTGACCGCATTTGCTCCCTCTGCTATTTCCTCCGCGTATTTCATGCCCTTGAGGGCCACAAAATACCCATTCACCTTGACAAAAGGCATGCAGTATTCAGCCAGTACAGAAAGCCTTGCCACAGCACGGGAAACAGCCACATCAAATTTTTCCCGCAAAAGAGGCTGCCTGGCCCCCTCCTCTGCTCTCAGATGAACGCACTGCACACAGTCCAGCTCCAGCCTGTCCGCCACCTCCTGCAGAAACTTTACCCGCTTGTTCAATGAATCCAGCAGGGTAAGCCTGATGTCCGGCCGGAAAATCTTCAGGGGAATCCCCGGAAAACCTGCCCCGGTTCCCACATCAATCACGGAGGCTCCCGGCGGAAAATACCTGTCATTCCAGCAGCTGAGGGAATCCACCATGTGCTTTATGGCAGCCTCCTTCGGCTCGGTAATGGCTGTCAGGTTTATTCTTTCGTTCCACTCCACCAGAAGCTGAAAATACGTATCAAACTGCCGCAGCATCCTGTCAGTCAGCACCAGTCCGTACTGCTCTGCCGCATCCTTGAGATATTCCTGAAAATTCATGCCCTTTCTCCCTCCAGTCTGTGCTGCTGCTCCAGATATATCATCAGCACCGACACATCTGCCGGTGATACGCCGGATATTCTGCCTGCCTGTCCCAGTGACATAGGCTTTACCAGCTGCAGCTTTTCACGCGCCTCGTCCCTGAGATTCGGCACATCCGCATAGTCAAGCTCCCCAGGAATTCTCCTGTTTTCCAGCCGCTCCATGCGCGCCACCTGCTCCATCTGCTTTTTGATATAGCCATCATAGGTAATGGCAGTTTCTACCTGCTGCTTTACCTCATCCGCAAGCTCCGGCAGGGAAAACAGCGGCTGTACCAGGTCATAGGTGACCTCCGGCCGCCGCAGCAAGTCGTACAGGGTCTGGCTGTTCTTTATGCCTTCCATACCGGCACCGGCCAGAAGCTGCTGCATCTCCTGACTTGGATTGATGATGTATCCCTGCAAAAGCTTCAGGGCATTGTCAATGGCTTCCTTTTTTCGGCTGAATCTCTGCCAGCGCGCATCATCTACCAGCCCGATTTTTCTGCCGATAGGCGTCAGGCGCAAATCGGCGTTGTCCTGCCTGAGCAGCAGACGGTATTCTGCCCGGGAGGTCATAATCCTGTAAGGCTCATTGGTCCCCTTGGTAACCAGATCGTCAATCAGCACGCCAATATACGCCTCAGACCGCTTCAGGACAAGAGGCTCCTGCCCCTTCAGCTTCATGGCCGCATTGATTCCCGCTATCAGTCCCTGTGCGGCGGCCTCCTCATAGCCTGATGTACCATTTGCCTGCCCTGCTGAAAACATGCCGCTGATTTTCTTGAATTCCAGCGTCGGCTTCAGCTGCAGCGGGTTGATGCAGTCATACTCAATGGCATAGCCGGGGCGCATCATCTTCGCCTTTTCCAGCCCCGGAATGGTGTGCAAAAAGGCAAGCTGCACATCCATGGGCAGGCTGGTGGACATGCCCTGCACATATACCTCATTGGTGTGATTCCCCTCCGGCTCCAGGAACAGCTGATGCCGCTCCTTGTCCGGGAAGCGCACCAGCTTGGTTTCTATGGACGGACAGTAGCGGGGGCCTACCCCCTTTATCAGCCCGTTGGCCATAGGGGCGCGGTGAATGTTGTCCATGATGATTTTATGGGTTTCGCTGTTGGTATAGGTGAGGTAGCATGGCACCTGCTCGCGGGTAGCCACATCGCTCATAAAGGAAAAATTTCTTGCCTCCTCATCACCGGGCTGAAGCTCCATTTTGCTGTAATCCAGGGAGCGGCTGTCCACCCTGGCCGGCGTTCCTGTCTTAAACCGCATCAGCTCAATGCCGGCAGCCAGCAGGGATTCTGAAAGCTTCTCCGCCGCCCTCTGGCCGTTTGGCCCTCCCGTATGAGTATGCTCACCAATGATGATAGATCCCTTCAGGTACGTTCCTGTAGCCAGGATTGCCGCCCTGCAAAGATAGTATTCATCATTTTCCGTGCGAACCGCCTTTACGGCTCCATCTTCCACAATCAGCTCATCTATCAGCAGCTGCTTTACATCAAGCTTCTCCTGATTCTCGCATACCTCCTTCATGCGGAACTGGTAGTGCTTCTTGTCAGCCTGCGCCCTGAGAGCGTGAACAGCAGGCCCCTTACCGGTATTCAGCATCCGGAACTGGATGCAGGTTTCATCGGCATTGATGCCCATCTGCCCCCCCAGGGCATCCAGCTCTCGCACCAGATGCCCCTTGCCCGGTCCGCCCACAGAGGGATTGCATGGCATCATGGCAATGTTATCCAGGCTCAGGGTGGACAAAAGCGTCCTGCATCCCAGCCTGGCTGAAGCCAGGGCCGCCTCCACCCCGGCGTGACCGGCACCAATGACAATCACATCATACTCACCGGCAACAAATATATCATCCTTACACATAAGCTCACCTCAAAAAGCAGGCCTTCTGCTATTTGCCAATGCAGAACCTGCTGAATATCTCATCAATAATGTCCTCGCCGATGGTATCGCCGGTAATCTCCCCCAGCTTTTCCCAGGCTGAACGCAAATCAATCACCACAAAATCCTCGCTCATGCCATTCATCAGGGTTATGCGTGTCTGCTCAAGAAGCAAAAGAGCCTGGCGCAAAATATCCTGCTGACGGGCATCGCTGACCATCACGGATTCCTGCCAGCCGATTTTGCCGCCAAAGGCCAGATTCTGTATCTCTTCCTCCAGCTCCTTCAGCCCTGTACCCGATTTGGCTGACATACTTACAATGCAGTAGAGATTTTCAACCTCTTTTTTTGCGGCCAGCTGCCTGATTTCATCCTCATCAATCCGCACCGCCAGATCGGCCTTGTTCAGTATGACAATAATCCTGCCACTGCACTGGCTCAAAAGGTGCCAGATAGGCTCGTCAGCCTCCTGCATCCCGTCCGAGCCGTCAAATACCGCCAGCACCAGCTCCGCCTCCCTGGCGTAGCTGTAGGCACGCTCCACGCCTATCTGCTCCACAAGATTATCAGTATCCCTTATACCGGCCGTATCTGCCAGCTTTAAAGGAATGCCGCCAATATTCACATATTCCTCAATGCTGTCCCTGGTAGTTCCCGGCACATCTGTCACAATGGCCCTTTCCTGCCCCAGCATAAGATTCATCAGGCTGGACTTGCCGGCATTGGGCCTGCCGATAATAGCCGTTCTGAGCCCGTCCCGAAGTATCCTGCCCCTGTCAGCGGAGCTTAAAATATCCTGCACCTCACTGTAGATATGCTCTACCTTCATCTCAGCTTCGCCCAGTGCCACTTCCTCAATATCATCCTCCGGAAAATCAATGGAAGCCTCAAGATGGGCAATAATTTCCAGAATTTCCTGCCGCAGATTGCCTATTGCTTCCGACAGCCTTCCCTGCAGATTGCCTGCAGCCATCTCAAGGGAAGCCTTTGTCCTGGCCTGAATCATGTCCATGACCGACTGGGCCTGGCTGAGATCCAGCCGCCCGTTTAAAAATGCCCGCTTGGTAAATTCCCCCGGCTCGGCAGGACGCGCCCCCAGCCTGTAGGTCAGCCCCAGCACCTGGCGCAGTACCAGGCTTCCACCATGGCACTGCAGCTCCACCACATCCTCGCAGGTATAGGAATGAGGCCCCTTCATCACAATACAGACAGCCTCATCTACAAATCGCTCTTCCTCGTCATATATCCTGCCGAACACCGCCAGCCGCGGCGTACACTCTGTCAGACGATGCCCCCCCGACGGACGAAAGCATCTGTCGGCTATCTCTACCGCCCTCTCACCACTGAGGCGAACAATGCCTATGCCGCCCTCGCCAATGGCCGTGGCAATCGCACTAATCGTATAATCCTGCTGCATAATCTCATCCTCGTTCAGTCTACAAAAAAAGAGCCGCTTCAATTAGATTATACCATCATAAACTAATTGCAAACAGCCCTTTCACAGCTATCAGCTATTTTATTTGCTTATTCCTCACCGCGCTCCGTAGCCTCGTAGGAAAAATCAGCGGTTCTGCCTGCCTCGGTAGAAATAGGCTCCCTGCTGTAATGATTCTCACGATTACTGCGATAGTCGCGATAATCCCGGCGCTCACGGCGTCCGCCCCGCTTCAGCTCAATGACAACCTTGCGATACGGCTCATCCCCGGCGCTATAGGTGGAGATGCGATAATTATCCTGCAGCGCCATGTGAATAATCTTTCTCTCATGGCGGTTCATCGGCTCCAGCACAATGCGCTCACCAGTACGACGTACCTTGTCAGCCAGGCGCAGAGCCAGGCGGCGCAGGGTTTCCTCCCGGCGGCTTCTATAGTTCTCAATATCGAGAATAATGCGCACCTTTTCCTCAACCAGTCCCTTATTGGCCGTCAGGTTGGACAGATACTGCAGTGAATCCAGGGTCTGGCCATGCTTGCCAATCAAAATCCCCAGATTGTCACCAATCAGGTTCATGACAACGCCATCCTCTGCCTCACTGACCTCAATGCGCACCTCAAGCTTCATGGCAGCAAAGATATCCCGCAGGAAATTCCTGGCCTTATCAGCAGGAGTAAGCTCCCTTACCCTGGCCAGAACCCTTGCAGGCTTGCTGCCAATCAGCCCAAGAAAGCCCTTGCTTGGTTCAGCCAATATTTCAAAATCAACCAAATCGCTGGAAACCTGCAGCTCTTCAAGAGCAGCCTGCTTGGCTTCCTCTATCGTTTTTCCTGTCTTTTCAATTTCAACAGCCATCAATTTTACCTCTTCTTCTTACCGCTTTCCTCAGTATCCTCTACTGTAACGTCCAGCTTCTTGTCGCTGCGGAACATGTACCACTGCTGTGCAATCTGGCAGATGTTCATGGTTACCCAGTAAACAACCAGTCCGGATGGGAAATTAAGAGAAATCCAGCCGATAAACAGAGGCATCATATAGCTCATGATCTTCATCTGCTGATTATCCTGACCGTTGTTGGCCATAGTCTGCTTCTGCTGTATATAGGTAGTCAGGGCAGACAGAATAGGCAGCACATACAGAGGATCCGTATTTGACAAGCTGGTGAGCCACAGAAAAGTCGGATCACCGGAATAACTGTAGTCGTACAGACAGTAGTAAACACCCATCAGAATAGGCATCTGAATCAAAAGCGGCAGACAGCCTGCCAGCGGATTGACACCGGACTCCTTGTAAAGCTCCGCCATCTTCTGCTGTAAAAGCTGAGGGTTATTCTTATAGTCCTTCTGCAGCTTCTTCAGGGCAGGCTGCAGCTCCTGCATGGCCTTCATGGAACGCACCTGCTTGGCAGTCAGCGGATACATGATGGCCTTCACCAGAATAGTCATCAAAATGATGGCAATACCATAATTGGCAAAGCCAACAGCCGCAGTGAGATTATAAAAGCCCTCAAACACCAGGCGGAATATCTGCACCAGCGGAGCAAAAAGATTCATCATAAATTCCAAATCAACACGTCCTTTATACTACGGAACCGGATCATAGCCGCCCTGGTGAAAAGGGTGGCAGCGCAGGATGCGCTTCAGGGCGAGCCAGCCGCCCCTTGCGGCTCCGTATCTTTCAACAGCTATCATCGCATACTCCGAACATGTAGGAATATAGCGACAGCAAGGGGATTTTAACGGTGAAATATACCTTCTGTATACACCTATCAGGAAAAGAAAAACCTTCTTCACCTTTATCATCCCTTCAAAATATTCGCTTTTCTACCCAAGCTGAGAAAAGCCTTCTCGATAACATCGCATTTTTCGGTAGTTGCCGCTTTTCTGCCCACCAGCAGAAGCGTATATCTTTTGTCAATCTTCTGCTGATTCAGCCTGTAGCATTCACGCATAAGCCGTTTGACTCGATTACGCGTAACTGCATTGCCCAGCTTTTTGCCGGCGGCAAACCCTACCCTGCCCTCCAGCCCGCTTGCTGTAAAGACATACATCACCAAATACCTGTTAGCATAAGATTTTCCGAAACGGTGAATTCTCTGAAAATCGTTTTTTCGACGCAGAATACGCACCTTCGGTAATTTGTACATAAAGAAAACTCCATTCAAGGCATACAATATGCTTCCCTGATAATAAAAATAGGTCACCGAGGTGACCTAATATTATGCTGAAATCTTCTTTCTGCCTCTTGCGCGGCGACGAGCCAATACCTGACGGCCACCCTTAGTCTTCATGCGCTCACGAAAGCCATGAGTCTTCTTCTTCCAATGATTGTTAGGCTGATAAGTCTGCTTCAACGTAATGCACCTCCTTATATACTTACGAGTAAAAACCCGGTCAAACCCAATCTACACAGTCTATATTGAATTTAAACTACCAAAGATTATAGACTACTGCCGGAGGCGTGTCAAGCACTTTTCCTTTACCATTGTGGATAAATTTACGTTTTAATGGGATAAAATTAGATTTTTTAGTTTTTATCCCACATTTTCTGTTGATAACTTTCTCTTATTTTGATAGAATATTAGAGGTCTTTCACGATACTTATTCACATATTGTTTATTGAGTTACTGATTGCAATATAATATAGAAGGAAACATGTTTATTTTACAGCTTCCTTCCACTTTTTTATTGATTTATCCACACTTTTATTCACAGATGTGGATAAATTTCTTTATCGGTGGATAAATTTTTTTTGCGAGGTCATTATCTTATGCTACAGACACAGTTAGATGAATTCTGGGAAACCATTCTGGCAGAGGTAGAAAATTTTCTTTCTCCCGGCGCCATCGAGCGCTGGCTCAAGCCGCTGAAGCCTGTTTCCTTTGAAAACAACACATTGACCCTCAGTGCCGACAACGAGGTTATTATCCAGTTTTTTGAAAAACGCTACAAGGATTTTACCCAGGATGCCTGCAAGGAAGCCTGCAAAAAGCTGGATTTCACCAGTGATATCCAGGGTGAAATAACCTTTTCCCTGGAATACAGACCCGCCGAAAAAATAGTCGAAAAGCCGAAGGCCGTGGAGGTCAGGGAAGAAACCGTGCAGGGAAGCCTGGATTTTGGCAGAACTGAGGAAAGCTCTGCCAGATATGAAGCCTCCTTTGCCAAGATTGCACCTGGCGATGCCTCATCCCTTAATCCAAAGTACGTTTTCGACAATTTTGTCACCGGCGGCTTCAACAGAATAGCCCATGCGGCCGCCCTGGCGGTAGCCAAGGAACCTGGAAAGACCTACAATCCCCTCTTCATGTACGGCGGTGTAGGCCTGGGCAAGACCCATCTCATGCACGCCATCGGCCATGAGGTGCTGAAGAATGACCCTACCAAAAGGGTACTCTACATCACCTGCGAAAAATTTACCAATGAGCTGATTAATGCCATCCGTGATAATTCTACCGAGGCTTTCCGCCAGAAATACCGCCACATTGACCTTCTGATGGTTGATGATGTGCAGTTCCTGACGAAAAAAATTCAGACCCAGGAAGAATTTTTCCACACCTTCAACGCCCTCTATCAGTCAAACAAGGCCATCGTGCTTTCCTCCGACCGGCCGCCTCATGAGATTCAGACCCTGGAGGAAAGGCTGAAGTCGCGCTTTGCCAGCGGTCTTCTGGCCGATATTCAGGTGCCTGACCTTGAAACACGCATAGCCATTCTGAAAAAGAAGGCCATGCTGGAAAACCTGGATGTGCCAAATGAAGCCCTGATTTACATCGCAGGACGCATTGACAACAACATCCGAGAGCTGGAGGGAGCCCTTACCAGAGTTGTTGCCTACGCTTCGCTGACCGGCAGCAAGATTACCACGGAGCTGGTGGCTGAATCACTGAAGAACATCTTCCCTGACAACACCACCAAGGAGATTACGCTGGAAATTATCAGGGAGGTTGTAGCCAGCCATTTCAAGCTCAACATTGACGACCTGAATTCAAGCAAGCGCAACAAAAACCTTGCCGTACCCCGGCAGATTGCCATGTATCTCTGCCGTGAGCTGACGGATACCTCCCTGCCGCAGATTGGAGAGTTTTTCGGCGGCCGCGACCACACCACGGTTCTCCACGCTTACAAGAAGATAGCCAAGGACAGAACCTCGAATATTCAGCTTGACAAGACCGTGCAGGAGCTTATCAAGAGCATTGAAAAAATGTAAGATGCAGCCGGGTAGCTTTGCCCGGCTCTTTTATCCATAAAAAATATGTGGATAAAGGGTGAAGTGATGTGTAGATGAGCTGTGGATAATTTACCACCAGCATTTGTTCTGTTAATTTTGTGGATAATTTTTCTGCCTGCCGCAATTTTCATTCACAGATTATGCACAGCAAAAATGTGAATGATTTCGCACCAATATCGCACTTATCCACCATTTCCACACCCTCTACTATGACGTCTACTAAAACTTTAAAAATATTAAAGAGTAATAATAACTAAAGGATGTGCAAAACATGAAATTCAATTGCCAAAAGGAAGATATTGTCCAGGCCATACAAATTGTAATGAAGGCCGTATCCCCCAAGCCACAAACCCCTATCCTGTCAGGTATCTATATGAAGGCAGAAAACAACAGGCTCACATTGCAGACAACGGACTATGAGATGGGCATTATTTGCAATATAGAGGCAGATGTTGAGATTCCTGGAGAAATCGTGCTGGCAGGACGTTATGCCCAGGAGGTTATCCGTCGCCTGCCGGGCACTACTGTTGATTTTGAATACAGCAGCCAGGAAAAAATGGTCTATATCAAATCCAATCGTTCCAAATTTTCTTTTTTGAGCATGGATGCCACAGATTATCCTACCATTACAAAACTGGAAGGAAGCAGCAGCTTTCAGCTTTCTGACGTCATTCTGCGTGATTTGATTCTCAATACCACCTTTTCCTGCTCCCATGAGGAGAGCCGCCCTATTTTTACAGGCTGCCTGCTGGAGCTGAAGGACGATTCCATCCTCATGGCTGCTACGGATACCCACAGGCTGGCTGTCAAGTCAGATACGCTGGATGATTTTCAGGGGGAGCAGAAGCTGATTATTCCGTCCAAGCTCCTGAATGAGCTGCAGAAGATTCTGCAGTCCGATATGCCGAGAACCGTGCATATCAACTGCAGTCCGACCCAAATCAGCTTTGAGGTGGATAATGTATACATCTCTTCCCGCCTGATTGAAGGTCAGTTCCCGGATTATCACAGGGTTATTCCGGTGGAGTTCAAGACGTCCATCACACTGAAGACAGATGAAATCAGGGGAATTATTGACCGTATCGCCCTGATTTCCAGGACCAATGATTATAATGTAATAACAATGGAGTTTGCCAACAGCATGGTCAAGATTTGTTCTGCCAATCCAGAAATCGGCAATGGTGAGGAGTATGGCTCAGCGGTAATAAATGGCGACGATATCAGGATTTCCTTTAATGCCGACTATATCAATGACTGCTTGAAGCTCATTAAATCCCCTGAGTTTACTCTATCACTGAATGGGCCTCTTAGCTCGGCCGGCATCAGGACAGAAAGCGAACCTAATTTTGTCTATATTGTCACTCCTGTAAGGAGCTAAAAGGAGAGCGGGTATGGAAAAGATAGCTATTCATACGGAAACAATTCAGATGGACCAGTTCTTGAAATGGGCTGGTGCCGTTGAGGCTGGCGGTCAGGTTAAAATTCTGTTGGAGGAAGGTCTGATTACGGTAAACGGCAGGCTTGAAACGGCCAGGAGGAGGCGTCTTTCTGCAGGGGACGTTGTGGAGATAAAGGACGTGGGCTGCTGGCAGGTGGCAGCAGAGGAAACCGGGGTGCAGTAGGCAATGAAGGTCAGGAACCTCAAGCTCATTGATTATAGGAATTACGAAAAGCTTGAATTAGCCTTTCATGAAAATCTGAATATTTTTATCGGCTGCAATGCCCAGGGTAAAACCAATATCCTTGAGGCTGTTTATTATGCGGCAGCTGGCAGTTCATTCCGCAGTAATACCGACAGTGAGCTGGTTCGCTGGAATTCCTCCGAGGGAAGCATATCCCTGAGCTTTCAGAGGCTGGGGGTGGAAAATCAGCTGGACTTCAGGTTTTATAAGGACAAGAGGCGCACTATTTCCTATAACGGCAGAAAAATCTCCGTTAGGGAGCTGATTGGCGCTGTCAATGTAGTGCTGTTTGCTCCGGATGATTTGCTGCTGATTAAAGGGGCTCCGGCAGGCAGGCGCAGGTTTCTGGACATGGAAATCTCCCAGGCCAGCCCGGCCTACTATCACGAGCTTGTCAGGTACAACCGGATTTTGCAGCAGAGGAATTCGCTCTTAAAGGAAATCCGGGAGCGCAGGGCAAAGCGGGATATGCTGGACTACTGGAATCCCCAGCTGGCAGAAAGTGCGGCGAAAATAACCACCAAGCGCATGGAGGCGGTCAAAAAGCTCAATATGCTGGCCAATCTCATGCAGAAGCGCATTTCCGGCAACGAGGAAAATCTCAGCATTGTCTATCAGATAAAAGGCAGTGAAGGGGAAGAGATAGCGGAAAATCTGAAAATATGGTATAATGACATGCTGACCCGTTTAGGCGAGGAGGATATATACAGGGGGATTACCAGTGTGGGGCCCCATCGTGATGATATTGCTGTTTCGGTCAATGGCATCAACCTCCGCAGCTTTGGCTCCCAGGGACAGCAAAGAACGGGAGTATTGTCCATGAAGCTGTCCGAGCTGGAGTTTATCCGCTCAGAAACTGGTGAGTATCCCATCCTGCTTCTGGATGATGTGATGAGCGAGCTGGATGCCGGCAGGCGGCAGCAGCTTTTGTCCTTTATTGACAGGGAAGGCATACAGACATTGATTACGGCTACTGATGAGGCTTATTTTTCCCATCAGGGCATGGAGAAGTATTTCAGCGTACAAGCGGGAAGCGTAACCGGTGTCAGCAGGGTGTAGATTATGACAAAGCAGAAATCCGCAGGAAACGGCAGGCTGGAAAGCGTTGGCGATATTCTGGCTGCCTCCCTGAAGCACATGAAGATTGGCAGGGAGTTCAGGCAGCATCTGGTGGTTCATCAATGGCCGGAGCTGGTTGGAAGGAATATTGCAAATAATGCTGTGGCCGTAAAGCTGGAGTTCAAGAGGCTTTTTGTCCGCACCTCCCATCCTGCCTGGTCCGAGCAGCTTAAATATATGGAATATGAGCTTAAGCGCAAGATAAACGGCCATTTTGGCGAGGAGCTGGTGCAGGAGCTTGTATTTACGAATCAGGCTCCAAGGCATGCCTATGGGCAGGGGGAGCCAGGTCAGGAAGCTGAGCAGGAAAATCTCGGTCTTCAGCTGAAGAAAATACAGCTTGATGATGCTGAGCTGGCAGGTATAAGGAAGGCCTGTGCCGCCATTGAGGATGAGGAGCTGCGCAGGCAGGCGGAAAGGCTGGGCTGCAACGTACACAGGATGATGCATTATCGAAGGCTGAACAGGTGGCATGGCTGTAAAGCTGACGGCTGCTCAGGCAGTTGTGAGCCGGGAGAGGAATATTGTCAGGGCTGCCGCAGAAAGCTGCGCCGCCAGAGGGAAGGAAAAATCCAGCAGCTGCTTCTGGATATGCCCTGGTCACGATACGCCGATATTCTTCAGGAGCTGGAATGCAGTGAACAGGAGTTCAAGGAGCAGAGGATGATTCTTATTCAGCGCCTGGCCGGCAGTGTGGATTATGGGGATACGGAGAGCATGGAGGCCAGAACCCTGGTGATGCTCTATCGCTCGTTGCCTCCGGAGCAGCTGAACGATGAGGTTGTAAGAAAGACCATGAGCCGCCTGCGCCGTGATGTGCGCTATGTACCGGCAAAGGTCAGAGGAAGGTCATCCGGGGAGGCTGTTAGGTAATGCCGGTATTTATAGGAGGAATTACTGCTGTTGCCGGTGAAAGGCTGCTGGCAATCATTGACTGGCGCTATTTTTCTGCCGGTGATAACGAGGCCTTTCTTGACAGGCTGCGGGAGCAGAGGATGGTTTTTGATATCACTGACGGCGGCAGGCCAAAGTCGCTGGTGATTACAGATAAAGAGTTGTACATATCGCCTATTTCCCCGTTGACGCTGAAAAAGCGCAATGACAGGCTGAGAAAGGAAATATGCGAATCTGATTGTGTGGAGGAATACTGATAATGTCCATGGAGAACATAGAAAATACGTTGAATATGGATGCTGAGGAAAAGGAGCAGGCAGTCCTGGACTTTGGCATGGCACCGGAGGAAATCAGGGAGCTGAATCAGGAGCCTGATACCGAGGGGGTCAGGATTAATCTTGATGATGTGGGAGCCGAGGTTTCAGCCGTGGATGGTGAATACGGTGCAGAGCAGATTCAGGTACTTGAGGGCCTGGAGGCGGTAAGAAAGCGTCCTGGCATGTACATCGGCAGCACCTCCGAGCGTGGTCTGCATCACCTGGTTTATGAGGTGGTTGACAATTCCATTGACGAGGCTCTGGCCGGATACTGTACTGATATCAACGTCATCATTCATCAGGACAACAGCATTACTGTTACTGACAACGGGCGTGGTATTCCTGTAGACCTGCATGAAACAGGCAAGCCGGCCGTGGAGGTGGTTCTTACCGTACTGCATGCAGGCGGTAAATTTGGCGGCGATGGCTACAAGGTTTCCGGCGGTCTGCATGGCGTAGGCGTTTCCGTGGTTAACGCCCTCAGTGAGTACATGGAGGTTGAGGTAAAGCGCGACGGCAAAATCCATGCCATTTCCTTCAAGCGCGGTGCCACTGTTTCGCCGATGAAGGTTATCGGGGAAACTGAGGCAACCGGTACCAAGGTGCATTTTTTGCCGGATACGGAGATTTTTTCCGTTACTGAGTACAGCTATGATACATTGAAGCACCGCCTCCGGGAGCTGTCCTTTTTAAACAAGGAAATCACGATTCACCTTCGGGATGAGCGTTCAGGAAAGAGTGAGAGCTTCCATTTTGACGGCGGCATTCGTTCCTTTGTCCAGCATCTGAACAAAAAGAAGGAGGTTCTGAACCCAGAGCCGATTTACTTTAATGGCACCAAGGACGATATCGTGGTGGAGATAGCCCTGCAGTACAATGACAGCTATCAGGAAAACATCTACAGCTTCGTAAATAACATCAATACCGAGGAGGGCGGCACTCACCTTGCCGGCTTCAAGATAGCCCTGACCAGGGCGGCCAACGATTACGCCAAGAAAAACAACATCATCAAGGGCAATCAGTCCAATCTCAGCGGCGAGGACATCCGGGAGGGCATTACCAGCGTTATCAGCCTGAAAATCCGTGAGCCGCAGTTTGAGGGGCAGACCAAGACCAAGCTGGGCAACTCCGAGGTGCGCGGCATCGTGGATTCCATCGTGTCCGAGGGCTTGAACGAGTATTTTGAGGAGCATCCTGATATTACCAAGAAGATTCTTGATAAGGCCGTTATGGCATCGCGGGCAAGGGAAGCGGCCAGAAAGGCCAGGGAGCTGACCCGCCGCAAGAATGCCCTTGAGGTCAGCAGCCTGCCGGGCAAGCTGGCTGACTGCTCCGTTAAGGACCCTGCTCACTGTGAAATCTTCATCGTAGAGGGTGACTCTGCAGGCGGCTCTGCCAAGCAGGGGCGTGATCGCCGCTTCCAGGCTATTTTGCCGATTCGCGGCAAGATTTTGAATGTGGAGAAGGCCCGCCTTGACCGCATTTATGCCAATGCGGAAATTCGCACCATGATTACTGCCTTTGGCAGCGGCATCAGCGACGAGTTTGATTTGTCAAAGCTTCGCTATAACAAGATTGTCATCATGACAGATGCGGATGTGGATGGCGCCCATATCAGGACGTTGCTTCTGACCTTCTTCTACCGTTATATGAAGCCGCTGATTGAGCATGGCCACGTGTATATTGCCCAGCCGCCTCTCTATCAGATCAGGAAGGGCAAGAAGAGCTGGTATACCTACAGTGATGATGAGCTGACTGCCAAGCTGGACGAGGTAGGCAGGGACAACTCCGTCATTCAGCGCTACAAGGGTCTTGGTGAGATGAATCCTGAGCAGCTCTGGGATACTACTATGAACCCTGAGGGGCGTACCATGCTGCAGGTGAGCATGGAGGATGCGGAGGCAGCAGATGAGCTGTTTACCATCCTCATGGGAGATAAGGTTGAGCCTAGACGCCAGTTTATCGAAGAACATGCCAAGCTGGTGCGCAATCTGGATATCTGATATTTAAGGGGGGCTTATGCCCCCCCTCAGATTGTTGACAAACTAGCATAAAGCACTCCATTCATGGTAAAATATTATT
>CAMFES010000012.1 GCA_945949525.1 uncultured Veillonellaceae bacterium | reverse complement strand
GCGGCATGACGGTGGTTTTCGGTTATTTTATTGACCTGTCCCTGGAATGCATGGCGCCGTTGACATTGGAAAGCTACTATGCCAAGGCGCTAATGCTTTTGGCAGGTTGCAGCATTATGGCCTTTGGCGCATATTTTGGCATTATAGCCAGGGTGACACTGCTGCCAATGGATTCTTTTTTGCAGATATTGGCTGAGAAGCTGGGAAAACGTTATACCAGTGTCCGTGTGATTTCTGACCTGTGCATGACTGTGATGGCAGCAGCCCTGTGCTTTATTTTCGTGGGAGAACTGAAGGCTGTGCGGGAGGGAACCCTGGTTACGGCCTTTTTGTGCGGTACGGAAATTCGTCTGTTCACCACCTATCTGAAGTCTCTTACTTACCTTCTGTTGCCGGAAAACCTGATTCAGAAGGAGCGGGAGCGTCAGTCAGTGCCGGAGGTGTCCGAAAGGCATTTCGTGCTGACTGTATCCCATGAGTACGGCAGCGGCGGGCGGACGATTGCCAGGCGCATTGCCCATGAGCTGGATCTGCCTTACTATGATACGGAAATTATCAGGATGGCGGCAGAGCGCAGTGATTTTGCAGCCGAGTATCTCCACAAGCATGAGGAAAAGATTACCAGCACCGCCCTGTATACCCTGTTTGACTGGTATGCAGGTACTTTTCCGGAAAACGAGGTGCCGTTGCCTGAACAGATATTCAGGCTGGAGGCTCAGGTAATTCAGGAAATTGCGGCCAAGGATTCCTGCGTTATAGTGGGACGCCTGGCCAACTACATCCTGCAAAATCACAAAAATTCCCTGCATATTTTTGTCACTGCTGATGAAAATGAGCGCGTCAGCCGTGTTATGCGCAAGGAATCCATTCCCATGGAGGAAGCCAGGGAGAAAATCAGGGCCTTTGCCAATGACAGGAAAAACCATTGTCAGCAGTTTTCCGCTATGGAGTGGGGAAACAGTGAGAATTACGACATAACCGTAAAATCCAGCCGCTACGGAGTGGACAGGACGGCAGCTATTCTGATTCAGCTGATTAAGGAGTTTAGATTGATTCAGTTCTAAAAGAGGTGTGATATATGAAGCTATCGCAAAGGGGAAGATATGGCGTATTGGCTCTGCATGATCTGGCAAATGAATACGGGACAGGGCCTGTTGCACTGAAATCTATTGCCGAACGGCAGGAAATTTCCGAAAATTATCTGGAGCAGCTGATGGGAACCCTGCGCAAGGCGGGCTTTGTAAAGAGCATACGGGGAGCGCAGGGGGGCTATATGCTGGCCAAAAGGCCGGAGGAGATTACCATCGGCGAGATAATAGTAGCTATGGAAGGGCCTATAGCCTTTGCGGACTGCATGCTGATGGACGGTGACGAGCCCTTTGTCTGCCAGAAGGCTGACGTGTGCAGCCGCCGCGGCGTCTGGGCCAGGATCGGTACCAAAATCAATGAGGTGCTGGATTCCATAACTCTGGCTGAATTAAGTCAAAAACCAGGAAAATAGACCTGTGCAGGGCTATTGTATTGCGTAATTTACATGTTATAATATAGTAGTTAGTTAATTATAACGGCATGGCGTGTGAAGCCGTGCTTTAAAGTAGGAGGTCGAATTATGGTTGGAGAGATTCTTCGCCGCGAGCGTGAAAAGCAAGGCCTGAGCATTGCTGACGTAGCGAGTGAGACCAGTATTCGAGATGTGTATCTGGAGGCTATCGAAAAGGGCAGTTATGATGAACTTCCCGGTGATGTGTATGCAAAGGGCTTCATCAGGAACTATTCCAGATTTTTGCAGATAGATGGGGATTCCCTGCTGGAGCAGTATGACGCTGAGCGCAATATTGTGAAGGTTGTGCAGCCTGCGGATGTGCCTGCTGCCAATGAGGACAGGAGCGCTAAGAAGCCGTTTTTTGGCAGAAAGGAAAAAGCCGTAAAGGATGCTGCCGTAAAGGATGCTGCCGTAAAGGCCGGGAGCAATACCGGCTATGCCGGTACAAGGACGGGAACGAATCTTTTTGCGGCAGGTGATGAGTATCGTCATAGCCTGGAGCAGGAGAAAAAGAGCGGCTCCAAGAAGTTTCTGATTCTGCTGGGTGTGATGGCAGTTTTTCTCGGCGGTGTGTATGTTGCCTTTATGGACGAAGGAACTGATCCTGCTGCCGTTAGCAAGCCTGCCGTAAAGCAGGAGGAAGCTGTGAAGCAGGAAGCTCCGGCACCTGTGAAGTACGATGGTGTGGAGATTACTGCAAGGATGCTGGAGAATTGCTGGATTTCCGTAAAGGTTGACGGTCAGCCTGCCTTTGAAGGTACTGTTGAAAAAGGCAAGGATATGTCCTGGAAGGGCAAGGAGCGCGTGGAGATACGGGCCGGTAATGCAGGCGGCATACAGATAACCTTTAATGGCCAGGACGTGGGTACGCTGGGCGAAATTGGCCAGATTGCTGACCGTGAATTTGTCAGAACGGACGGCGTTAAAGCTGATGGCGGCAGTAACGGCGGTAATGGCAACACTGATTATGCACAGCCGAAGCGGGCAGGTGGTGAATCCGTCGGCAATGCAGAGGGACAGAGCTATCAGGAGAGCTACAGCGAGCCGGCTTCCACCGAAGCCCCGGCGGAAGCCGAGGTTCCGCAGCCATCAAATCAGACTGATCCGGCAGCAGCTGCAGCGCCGGCAGCTGAGTCCGGGCAGCAGGCTGCGCCACAGGGCTGATGCGGGCACCTAGCAAGGAGTTTATATGAGTTTTCTGCCTGTAACAAGGAAAGATATGGAGGAGCGTGGCTGGGAGGAGCTGGACTTCATCTTTGTGTCCGGTGATGCCTACGTGGATCATCCCAGCTTCGGACCGGCTATTTTGTGTCGTCTGCTGGAAAGTCATGGCTACAGGGTTGGCATCATTCCCCAGCCTGATTGGCACAGCATGAAGGATTTCGCCAGCCTGGGCAAGCCCAGGCTGGGTTTTCTTGTGTCCAGCGGCAATCTGGATTCCCAGCTCAACCGCTATACGGCTGCCAAGCGCCTGCGGCATGATGATTCATATTCGCCAGGAGGCAAATCAGGGCGCAGGCCTGAAAGGGCTGTCAGCGTATATACCCGGAAGCTGCGTGAGTGCTGGGGCAGTAAGGTGCCGATTATCATTGGCGGCATTGAGGCCAGTCTTAGGCGCTTTGCCCATTATGATTACTGGTCGGATGAGGTGCGTCCGTCCATTTTGGCTGACTGCGATGCAGACCTGCTGGTCTATGGCATGGGAGAACGCCAGCTGATAGAGATTGCGGCCCAGCTTCATCAGGGCGTGGAAATTCAAAATATTCAGGATGTACAGGGGACCTGTTTTCGGGTGCCCAATTTTGACTATATATGGGACTATGAAGCGCTGCCGGGATTTGCAGAGGTCAGGAAGAGCAAGGAGGCCTTTGCAGAGGCCTTTCGGACGGAGTACCTGGAGCAGGATGCTTTTCGGGGAAAAAGGCTGGCCCAGCAGAATGGCAGCTGGTGCATAGTGCAGAATCCGCCGGCCATGCCGCTTTCCACGGAAGAAATGGACGAGATTTATGACCTGCCGTACATGCGCACCTGGCACCCCATGTATGATAAGGCTGGCGGTGTTCCGGCCATCAAGGAGGTAAGGTTCAGCATTACCGCCCAGCGGGGCTGCTTTGGCGGCTGCAGCTTCTGCGCCATCATTTCCCATCAGGGGAGAATCATTCAGGCCAGAAGCGATGCATCCATTCTGCGGGAAGCTGAGCTTATGGTGAAGCAGCCTGATTTCAAAGGCTATATTCATGATGTGGGCGGTCCTACAGCCAATTTTCATCGCACCTCCTGCGATATGCAGCTGCAGCGCGGCACCTGTCACGGCAAGCAGTGCCTGTCACCTGATGCTTGCAGGAACCTGACCGTCGACCATAGCGGCTATATCAGGCTGCTGCGGAAGCTGCGCCAGCTGCCGGGGGTGAAGAGGGTATTTATCCGGTCCGGCATTCGCTTTGATTATCTTATGCTGGCGAAGGACGACTTTCTGCGTGAGCTTTGCGAGCATCACATCAGCGGTCAGCTGAAGATTGCTCCGGAGCATATTTCTGACAGGGTGACCCGCCTGATGGGAAAGTCTGGCAGCCAGGTATATCGCCGCTTTGTGGAACGGTTTGAGCGGATGAACAGGCAGCTGGGCAAAAAACAGTACCTCGTGCCGTATTTTATGTCCAGCCATCCGGGCAGCCACCTGGAGGATGCCATTGAGCTGGCAGAATTTATCAAGGAAATGGGGTACCATCCGGAGCAGGTGCAGGATTTTATTCCAACTCCCGGTACTTTGTCAACCTGCATGTGGTATACGGGGCTGAATCCCCTGACCGGACAGCAGGTGTATTCGGCTAGAGCCCCGGAAGAGAAGGCCATGCAGCGGGCTCTGATGCAGTTCTGGCTGCCGAAGAATTACGAGCTGGTGCATAAGGCTCTGGAAAAGGCAGGCCGCCGCGATTTAATCGGCTACGGGCCAAAATGCCTGATACGCCCCATGAAGAAGAACGCCGGGCCGGATAGGAAGGATGCCGGCCTGAAGCACAATACTAAAAATAGAAAAACAGATAATAGCTGCCGCGGCAGCAAAAATAATAGAAACAGAAAAAAGTTGGTGAAGTAGATGCGTTGTCCATATTGTTTTACTCCGGATTGCCGTGTTATTGATTCAAGAGCCGTAGATGGAGGGCATACCATAAGGCGTCGCAGGGGATGCCAGAATTGTGGACGGCGTTTTACGACCTTTGAAACGGTGGAACAGCTTCCGCTGATGGTGGTCAAGCATGATGGCACCCGTCAGGTTTTTGAC
Organism: uncultured Veillonellaceae bacterium; assembly: GCA_945949525.1. GTDB lineage: Bacteria > Bacillota > Negativicutes > Selenomonadales > Selenomonadaceae > Anaerovibrio. The sequence goes on along the minus strand of CAMFES010000012.1, from coordinate 28,994 downwards.
AGGAATAAGCTTCTGAATGGCCTGATACGCTCATGCGACAAGCGTGACAAATCGCTGGAAAGCGTCATGGCACTGGCACACGATATCGAGCAGAACCTGCGCCGCCATTATGAGCAGGAGGTTCCCTCCAAGGCTATCGGCGAGGAAGCTCTTGCCATGCTGAAGAGCTTTGACCAGGTTGCCTATATACGTTTTGCATCCGTGTACCGCCGTTTTACGGATATTCAGAGCTTTAAGAAGGAGCTGGATATCCTGTCGGAAAACAGCCGTGAATAGTAGTGGTGCAGTGTGATAAGAGTGGGGAGTTCTGAATCGTGTGGAAGCTAAAGGAACAGCTGAAGGCCCGGCTGTCGCGGGAAACAGGATATTACAGCCGTCCGGCAGGAGGCAGGCATCGCTTTGCATTGGCCTATCCGAATTCTTATTTTGTCGGCATGTCAAATCTCGGTCTTCACATTGTGTACCGCCTTTTGAATGAACGGCAGGATACAGCCTGTGAGCGCGTTTTTCTGCCAGAAAAACGGCAACAGCAGGAATATGAAAGGGCCAGGCAGCCGCTGATGACGCTGGAAAGCCAGACGGCACTGAACAGGTTTGATATCATTGGCTTTGTCATCTCCTTTGAGATGGATTATTTTCACATCCTGCGGATGCTGGAGCTGGGCAAGGTGGTGCCGCTGGCGGCTGACAGGGGGGAAAGGGATGCGCTGGTAATCGGCGGAGGCCCCTGTGCCACCTTCAATCCTGAGCCTCTGAGCCTTTTTTTCGATGCATTTGTCATCGGTGAGGGCGAGGCGGTCCTGCCGGCACTTATGGATGTTTACCATGAGAAGAAAATGGCAGGAGCTGATAGAAAATCCCTGCTGGAAGCCCTGTCCCGCGTGCCGGGGGTATATGTACCCTCCGTACACCGGCTGGAAAATGGTGAGCGTCAGGTCGTCAGGCAGTGGCAGAGGGATTTGGACGCTTTTCCCGGAGAAACGGTTATCTATACGGAGGATACGGAGTTTAACCTGCACCTGGTGGAAATTGCCAGAGGCTGCGGACGGCACTGCCGCTTCTGCATGGCGGGCTACTGCTTTAGAAAGCCCCGCAACCGCTCCCTGGCAGCTATTGAAAGGATGCTGGAGGGAGCAAAGGCATCAGGTCGCAGGGTCGGGCTGATGGGGGCGGCAATTTCCGATTATCCGGAGATTGACAATCTGTGCCGGGAAATTCTGGGGGACGGCCTGAGCATGTCGGTGGCATCCTTTCGGGCGGATTCCGTTACCCAGGAGCTGGTGGATTCCCTGGCGGCCAGCGGACTGAAAACCCTGACCATGGCACCGGAGGCAGGGAGCCGACGCATGCGCGCCGTGGTGAACAAGGGCATTGAGGAGGAACATCTTCTAAAGGCCATGGACATGGGAATCAGGGCAGGCATCAGGAATTTCCGCCTGTATATCATGATAGGTCTTCCCGGCGAAAGGGCGGAGGACATTCAGGCCATTGTGGATATGGCATGCCGCCTGAAGGATTTTATGGAGGCGCAGGGTGCTACAGGGCGTCTGACCCTCAGCATCAATCCATTTATTCCCAAGCCATTTACCCCCTTCCAATGGGAGCCCATGGCACCATTGAAATACATTCAGGGGGCGCTGAAAAGCATTACCGGCGCCCTTAGAAAGCGCCACAATATCGAGGTGATTGCTGAATCCCCCCGTGATGCCTACGTGCAGGGCTTTCTGTCCAGAGGAAATCGAGAGGCCGGGGAGATACTGTGGGAGGCATATCAGTCAGGCGGCAGCAGGGCGGTAAAGGCCGTGTTGAAGGCGCGGGGAAAAAGCATGGAGGATTTCGTATCCGTGCCGAGAAACACAGATGAGGTACTGCCCTGGGATGTGCTTGATATGGGCTTTACCAAGGAATATCTCATCAGGGAGCGGCAGGAGGCCTTCAGGGACGAGCCGTCCCATACCGTAAAATGCTTTGATGGGTGCCGCCGCTGTGGTGTGTGCAGATAGGAGTTATGCAAATGGGATTTGGTTTGTACAATACGATGCTGTCCAACCTGTGGGTTGGCAGGTTTGATATATTTCCAGAGGATTTATTCGTGCATGGAATTTCTACCAGGCATGGCGGAGTAAGCCGCGGCTTTTATGACAGCCTGAACCTGGGGCTTCATGTGGAGGACAGGCCTGAAGACGTGCTTGCCAACAGGCGCCTTTTCGCCAAGGCTCTTGGCGTAGAGGCTGAAAGTATAGCCACCTGCCAGCAGGTTCATGGTGCCGGTATAGTGCGGGTTTCTGCAAAGGATGCCGGTGCAGGCTTTGCTGATTACACTGAAGCGATTGCCGCCACGGATGCCCTCATTACCAATGAGCGCGGGATACCGCTGATGCTTTTCTTTGCGGACTGCACGCCTATATTGCTGGCTGACCCTGTAAAGAAGGCCGTGGGACTGGCTCATGGCGGCTGGAAGGGTACTGTACAATCCATCGCCGCCAGGACGGTTGAGGCGATGCAGAGGGAATTTGGCTGTCAGCCTGCCGATATGCTGGCGGCTATCGGGCCATCCATAGGACGCTGCTGTTATCAGGTGGGAGAAGGTGTAGCCGCACAGTTCCGGGAAGCATTTCCTGATTTCGCGGCAGAAATCCTTGAGGAGAAAGCTCCCGGGGACATTCACCTGGATTTACAGCTCTGCAACATACGGCAGCTGGAAAGGGCGGGGCTGAAGCCTGAAAATATCGCCGATGCCCATGTATGCACAGCCTGCAACAGCAGTCAGTTTTTTTCCTATCGGGCAGATAATGGCAAAACAGGTCGCATCGCGGCGATTATTGGTGTAAAATAGAGGTGTATGGCTTTGGCCAGGACTCAGTAGTACATTTAAGGGGTGATTTGATGATTGAGGAAAGACTGCAGGAGGTCAGAAACAATATTGAGGCAGGCAAGGAAAGGCGCAACGGGGCCTTTGACGACGATGTCCTGCTGGTGGCAGTTACCAAAAATCATGACATATATGCCATGCGGGAGGCTATTGATGCCGGTGTTACCGACATTGGCGAGAACAGGATTCAGGAAGCAAAGGAAAAGTTTGAGACCCTTGACAGGCAGGTGACGTGGCATCTCATCGGGCATCTGCAGACCAACAAGGCCAAGCAGGCGGTGAAGATGTTTGATTTGATTCATTCTATTGACACGTTGCATCTGGCAGAGGCTGTTGACAGGGCCGCCGCCGCTATAGGCAAGGTTCAAAGGGTGCTGGTGCAGGTGAATCTGGCTCAGGAGGACTCCAAGTCCGGCATATATGAGGATGAGATGATGGAGCTTCTGCACAGGGTGGATGAGATGAAAAATCTCCAGCTTATGGGACTGATGTGCATTGCGCCGAATTATGAGGATGTGGAAGAGTGCCGTCCCCTGTTTGCAAAAATGAAAAAAATTTTTGACAGGGTGAAGGAAATCAACTGGCAGACGGCGAATATTAAATATTTGTCAATGGGTATGACCCATGATTACGTTATTGCCGTAGAAGAGGGGGCAAATGTGGTACGTGTGGGTACCGGCATTTTTGGCCCGCGTCAGTATTGATTAGATTTTGAGCAGGGAGGAAAAACCCATGGGTATTGATAAACTTTTTGAAAAGCTCGGCATGTCACGACCTGAGGCGGATGAACCGGAGGAAGAACTGGAGGAGATAAAGGCTGTTCCCAAGAAACAGGAGGAGCCGGAGGAAGCTCCTCCGGCAGCAGCCAGGCCGCAAAAGGCCGAATATGGTGAAGCAGGTGCGTCCAGGAGCAGCAATGTGGTGAACATCTCCAGTTCAGGGGCGTCGATTCGTGAAAACAGCGGCGGTTCCCTGCACGGAGTTCACAGTTCTGCCTCCCATAATGGGGGCGGCAATATGAAGGTGGTTGTCATCCAGCCTCGTTCACTGGATGATTCGCAGCAGATTGCCAACTGCCTGAAGGAAAAGCGTCCGGTGGTCATCAATTTTGAAGGTGTTGATGACCAGCTTTATCGCCGTATTCTTGATTTTGTCAGCGGTACCACCTATGCACTGGATGGCAATGTAAATTCTATCAGTACCAGGGTATGGCTGTTTTCGCCAAAAAATGTCAACGTTTCTGTAAGCAAGCAGACCAATCAGGGCTTTACCGATATGCCGTGGGAGAATAAATGATGAGTAAAAAAATTGGATTTATTGGCGGCGGGGCAATGGCAGAGGCCATTTTGTCCGGCGCTATCAGCAAGCAGGTTTTAGCTGCTGAAAATATTTTTGTTTCCGACCACAAGGAGGAACGCTGCCGCTTTTTGCAGGACAAATATGGTGTGCAGGCCTCTGTAGGGGCTGAGAGCTTCGTTTCTGCTGTGGATATTATGGTGCTGGCCATCAAGCCTCAGGTTGCAGCCAAGGCTATGGCGGAGGTGCAGGGGCATCTGAAAAATGATGCAGTGCTTGTATCAATCGTGGCAGGGCTGACCATTGGCAGCATAAAGGAGTTTTTTCCTGTGCAGAAGATTATCCGCGTCATGCCGAATACGCCGTTGTCAGTAGGCGAGGGCATGTCGGCTTATGCACTCAGCGGCAATACCTGTGCCGATGACGCAGAGGATGTTCGCGCTATTCTGGCGGCCTGTGGAAAGGCCGTAGAGGTAAAGGAAACCATGCTGGATGCTGTAACAGGCTTGTCCGGCAGCGGCCCGGCCTACGCCTTTTTGATGATCGACGCCCTGTCAGACGGCGGCGTTGCGGCAGGATTGCCGCGGTCTGCCGCAACCCTTCTGGCGGCACAGACCCTTTATGGTGCGGCCAGGATGGTTCTGGAATCGGGCAAGCATCCTGATGTGCTGCGTGACCAGGTAACAAGCCCTGCCGGTACTACTATCGCCGGTGTCCGGGTTATGGAACAGCAGGGAGTGCGTGGCGCATTGATCGATGCGGTGCTGGCTGCAACGGAGCGTTCCGCCCAGCTGGGCAAAAAATAATGCAGTAATATGCGTAAGATATATTATAGGATACATATAGAAAGATTGGTTTATGGCAGGTTCAGAACAAAGAGAAAAGATTATCAGGTATTATAGGGGCACTGAAGGGGAAGAAACCGCAGTCAGGCTGACCGATATGGCCGAGCAGGCTCAGAGAAGCCAGAAGTTCCGCCTCAGTGACTTTCTGGATCCCTACGGGCAGGAAATTGCCGAAACTGTAGCCGCCAATTATCCCGGCCTGCGGCTGGATTTTTCCGGTGGCTACAGGGGGGCGGAGCGTCAGCGTGCCCTTTTGATTGACAGGGATTTTGGCGGTTCGCCGTCATTTGAGCTGGCCTATGTGAAGGTAAGCTGGAACGGGCAGTTTGAGCATATAGGCCACCGGGATGTACTTGGAGCCGTAATGAGCCTTGGCTTTGAGCGAAGCCGTATGGGTGATATTATCATGGGAACGGCCGAGGCGGGCATCGTTACGGATGATAAGATGGCGGCCTATCTGGTGGATAATCTCACGCAGATTGGCCACAGCGGCGTATCATGCCAGCTTTCGGAGCTGTCCCTCATCCCTGCGCGGGAGGAAAAATATAAGGAGCTGCGGGCTACGGTAGCGTCATTGCGAGTGGATTCCATCGCGGCGGCAGGCTACGGTGTGTCCAGAAGCAAGGCCGCTTCCGATATTGCGGCGGACAAGCTGAAGCTGAACTGGCAGCCCGTGAAAAGTGCTTCCCAGAACGTCAAGGAGGGGGATGTGCTTTCCCTGCGTGGGCGCGGACGGCTGGAGGTGGCCGAGGTGCGCGGCCAGACAAAGAAAGGGCGCATAGGCGTACTTTTGAAGAGATATTACTGATTGCATTATTATATTATTGCATTGGTCATATCATCTGTATTGATTATATTGTTTATAGGGAGGCAGTGTTATGCTGACACCGGTAGATATTCACAACAAGGAATTTTCCCGCAGCTTCCGCGGGTTCAATCAGGAAGAGGTAGATGATTTTCTTGACCAGGTTGTCAATGATTATGAAATGCTTTATCGCGACAACCATCAGATGAAGAAGGAAATAGAGCTGTGCAATAAACAGCTGGAGCAGTATCACCAGCTGGAAAAAAATCTGCAGGATACCCTGCTGGTAGCACAGCGCACTGCAGATGAGGTGGTAAATACCGCCAACATCCGCGGCGAGGAAGTGCGTCAGGCCGCCAAGCAGGCAGGAGAAAACCTGAAGCGGGAGGCAGAGCTATACTCTGAAAGGCTGAAGCAGGATACAGAGCGTGAATGCAAGCGCAGGATTGAGGCGGCGGCTCAGCAGGTGCGTGCCGCCGTGTCCGAGTATGAGCGCATCGTCCGCGAAAGGCGTCAGTTTGTGGCCAAGATGCGCAATCTGATGCAGACGGAGCTGGGGCTTCTGGAGGAAGCCTATGATATCATGCCTGACAGGGTGCAGCCTGATGACCACGGGGACAATATGGCTGCCAAGGTGTTCAAGTCTGCTTATGAGAGTAAGGCAGCCCAGGAGGCAGAAACAGATACAGCCATGCATAGCAACGATGACGGGGCAGTCGCCGCTGAAGCTGGCAAGGCTGATGCCGGTGATATTGCCGTTGATGCAGGCCACAGGGATGACGATGGCAGTACGGCGCAGGCCAGTGCGGCCAGCGTGGCTATTGCGGCCCAGATAGGCGCGGCTGATTCTGCTTCATCTGGCAGCAAGGGGTAATTTTATTAATGTTTTGGAGGCTAGGGCAGGTGCCTTTAGGTATAGGAATTTTAGTCTTTATTGTTGATCAGCTGGTCAAGCATCTGGTGGTGTCTACGATGCACCTGGGTCAGTCAGTGCCAGTGATCAAGGAAATTTTTCATATTACATACGTACTGAATCCGGGAGCGGCCTTCGGCATGCTGGAGCATCAGCGGTGGATTTTTATCCTTTCGGCCTGCGTTGTGGTTCTGGTGACGTGTTCATTTTATAGGCAGATACAGCGTGAATCGATTTTTATCCGTCTGGGGGCGGGCCTGCTGCTGGGCGGGGCGGCCGGCAACCTGCTGGACAGGATTCAGAGCGGCCTGGTGGTGGACTTTCTGGATTTCAGGATATGGCCTGTGTTCAACATTGCTGATATTGCAATCTGTGCAGGCGCAGGTCTTTTAATTTATGATATTTGGCAAAGGCGGAATGAGGATGAAATTTGCAGCTGACAGGGCAGGAGAGCGTCTGGATGTTTTTTTGACCAGAATGCAGCCGGAGTTTTCCCGTTCGCACATACAGAAGCTGATTGCCGCCGGTAATGCCCTTGTAAATCAGACGGTGCGCAAGGGCAACTACAAGCTGAAGGAAGGCGAGCAGGTGGAGCTTTCCGTGCCGGAGCCGGAGAATACAGAGCTTTTGCCGGAAGACATTCCCCTGGATATTCTTTACGAGGACAAGGATATTATTGTCCTCAACAAGGCCAGGGGGATGGTGGTACATCCTGCCGCCGGAGTTTTTTCAGGTACGCTGGTCAACGCCCTGATGTATCATTGTGAGGATTTGTCGGGCATCAACGGGGAGATACGTCCCGGCATAGTACACAGGCTGGACAAGGACACCTCCGGCGTGATGGTGGCGGCAAAAAATGATCAGGCGCACCTCAGTCTGGCGAAGCAGATTCAGGACAAGACTGCCTTTCGCGTTTATCAGGCTGTAGTCTGGGGCAATATCAAGGAAGAATCGGGTATCATCCGGGGGGATATCGGACGTGATACATCTGACAGAAAGAAGATGGCCATCGTCAGGGAGAATGGCAAACCGGCTGTGACTCATTTCAGGGTGCTGGAGAGGTTTGGTGAATACACTCTGACGGAGTGCAGGCTGGAAACGGGACGCACTCATCAGATTCGTGTCCACATGAGCTATATCGGACATCCCCTGGTAGGTGACCCGAAATACGGCACGGACAGGCATGGCAGGGTACGTGGCAAGTTTTCTATCAGAGGTCAGGCTCTTCATTCCATGAGCCTGGAGCTTACCCATCCCGTCACAGGGGAACGGATGCATTTTGAAGCTCCCCTGCCAGATGATATGAAGGATTTGTTGGAGAGGATCAGGCGCAGATAAAGATTAGGTGCAGGTAAAGGAGAGATAGGTATGCCGAATTTTGTAGATAAGACAGTCCTGATGGATACTCAGGGCATAAATCGTGCGTTGGTGCGTATCGCCCATGAAATTGTTGAGAAAAATAAGGGAATTGACAACATTGTGCTGGTCGGTATCCGTTCCCGCGGCGTACCGCTTTCCGAGCGCGTTGCTGATGCCATGGAAAAGATTGAGGGGAAGCGCCCGCCGGTAGGAATACTGGATATCACACTTTATCGCGATGATTTGTCCACCCTGTCATACCAGCCTATAGTACGGCCAACCACCATGCCGGTGGATATTGACCGCAAGACCATTGTGCTGGTGGATGATGTTCTATACACCGGACGCACTATTCGCGCCGCCCTGGATGCCGTGATGGACATGGGACGTCCTCATGCCATCCAGCTGGCTGTTTTGGTGGATAGAGGCCACCGTGAGCTGCCGATTCGTGCCGATTATGTGGGCAAGAATGTACCTACCTCCTCCAAGGAGTCCGTCAGCGTCCTGGTATCAGAGATAGATAATGAAGATAAGGTAGTCATCCGGGAAGAAGCTGAAGCATAAATGCAAAGCCGGTATAGGAAGGCCGGATAATATGACAGAAAATATTCAGCAGCGTGGAGTAAAATATAGCGGTTGGAGGGGCAGTACATGAAAATCGTGGTTTTGGATGGTTATATGATGGGACATGGGGATGTTTCCTTTGCACCAGTAGAGGCTCTAGGGGAATATACCTATTATGACAGCACGGATTATGCCAATCCGCAGGAAATAATACAACGGATTGGCGATGCCGAGGTAATTCTCGTCAACAAGGTGCCTATAACAAGGGAGATTTTTGATGCCTGCCCGAATTTAAAATTTATCTGTGAAACAGCAACCGGCTATAACAATATTGACCTGCAATCAGCGGCAGAACATGGTGTTACCGTGTCCAACGTGCCGACCTACGGCACTGATACGGTGGCACAGTTTGCCATGGCCCTGCTGCTGGAAATCTGCAATGGCGTAGGACATCATGCAGGAGAGGTGGCAAAAGGCCGCTGGAGCAGCTGTCAGTATAACTGCTTCTGGGATTTTGCCAATATCGAGCTGGCAGGCAAGACCGTGGGAATTGTCGGCGCAGGCAGGATTGGCATAGCCTTTGCCCGCATGGTTCAGGCCTTTGGCGCAAAGGTTATCGCCGGGCATCCGAGAAAGGCAGGGCAGGAATTTGAGTATGGCAGGTATCTGACCTTGGATGAGGTTTATCGGCAAGCGGATATTATTTCTTTGCACTGTCCATTGACGGCTGAGACGGAAAATATGATTAATGAGGATACCATCGCTAAGATGAAGGATGGTGTTATCCTGATTAATACCAGCCGCGGCCAGCTGGTGGACGAGGCGGCATTGAGGGCAGCCCTGGACAGCGGCAAGGTACGGGCGGCCGGCCTTGATGTGGTCAGCAGTGAGCCTATCCTGCCGGACAATCCGTTGCTGGGAGCAAGGAATTGCATCCTGACACCTCACATGGCCTGGTCGGCTACCGAGGCACGGCAGCGCCTGATGGATGTGTGCGTGGAGAATGTCAAGGCGTATATGGCTGGCCAGCCGATAAATGTGGTCAGATGATAATATGGAAAATATCAGCAGTGATGAGGCACGCCTGTTGAGGTTGGCAAAGCGTTCAGCACAGGATGGGTACGAAAAAATGGATGATATTTATGATGCCCTTCTGATGCTGATGGCGGTGCGCATTATGGAAATCCCGGTCTTTTATCAGGGCAATATGGTTATACTGCGGCGAAGCTTTCTGGAAAAATTACTGACAGACAGCCAGGGAAACAAAGCTGTCAGGGCAGGCATTTACATTTTTCTTGCCCTGCTTGTGCTCCGTGCTCCTGTGATACGCAGCAGGATGCAGAAAGAATCCGGCGATGCATTGACAGGCATTATGCTGGATGATTTGCAGGAAACTGACAAGGGCATAGGCAGGGATGATTTTACACAAATTTTTCCATTGGAGCGCAATACTTTCTCCCTGGGGATGAAGCTCCTTGGGGATAAGCTGCAGCTGGTGAATAAACTTACAGATGGCAGCTACGGCTTTGCCATCCAGCCTGTGGCAAAGGCAACGGATTTTAGTTTAGAGGAGGCAGCCCTTCACCTGGAGTCGTTTTCGGCTGTCCTGAAAGCCATGCGGCAGTCTGATGTACTGACCGGCATCCTGCTGGAAGGAGACGATGCTGCCCAGTCGGAATTTGCCAGTGATGAGGAAGGTATATCCATCGTCAGCAGCGTTTTAGCCGATTGCGGCATACCGCGCTGGCAGGCGGAAATCATGGAAGTGATACGGCAGCAGGGGGATAATCCTGCCCACCCGGCTGTAGCACGCAAGCTTCTGGAACTGGCTGACGATACGCCATTTGTTTCTGCCAGCGGCAGTGATTTCTGCCTGCTGCGGCAGGATTTGCTGGAATACGTTGTCCTTTTGGGCTACGATGGCAATCCAGTGCTGTCATCCCTGGCAGAGGCAGGGCGGCACTCCTTGAGCAAGGCGGCAATGGTGGTTCTGCTTTTCCTGTTTATTATGGCAGATGAGGAAGGGTATGCCTGCAAGGTAAGGCAAGGCCAGGGGGAGATTGCGCAAAGGGATTTGCTGCAGCTGAAGGATATAGCCATTGCCTGCCATATCTCCATACCCACGGTGTCCAAGGCAATAAAGCAATTAGCGCAGGCAGGAGTGATTGAGCGTACAGTCTTTGCCGGGAGCCGGGGGTACAGGTTCAGCAACAGGCTTCCCACCCTGCATGGCAGGTGACGGAGGTCATTTTGCGATAGAATTTTTTTCACTATATATGCGAAATGTATGTGGTATATATTTATATTACATGTAATATAAATGCAATATGATGCAATATCTCAGCAGTATTCCTGGCAAATACCTCAAGCAGCCAGCATAACTGCTGTTTTTTTTGCGTATATTCAGGTTGGATTTGATGATTGCCTGCATAATAGAGGAAACTTTCTGCCTGCCTCATGCCGTGCATTTTCCCATCATCTGTGGTAGAGTATTTTTTGCGCTAGCGTAAAAGAAGATTGTGTGCAAGAAATGATGAGGAGGATGCCGCTATGGAAACGAAAAAGGCTTTTGAAGACTATGACGCACTGATTGAAGCAATCAATCCCCTGCTGGATGGCTGCTATGAGTTTGCAGGTATCAGCCGGGAGGATTTGCCGGTAATTTATATTGCCTGGCAGAATGATGTTTTTCCTCTGTATTACAGCCTGCTGGACAAAAATCTCCAGGTAAATCTGACAAAGTATACGGCAGCGGATTTTTCCTCCGAGGCGGTGCGCAGGGATTTTGTTCGCGATGTGTTTGTCGAGCTGCGAACCCATTTTCAGCATAGGTTCCTTGAGGAAAAATACGGGGCTAGCATGACGCGGAACCTGCTGCTCAGGTATATTACGCTGGACGAGGACAGCAAGGAGACAAATCTTTTGGAGGAAGATGGCTTGAAAACCGCTCAGGCCTGGGCGGAGATGTACTTTGCTGGCAAAAAGCTGGGCACATGGCAGGAGCAGAAAGCAGAGCTTGAGCAGCTTATCACAGCAGATGCTCTGCTGGCAATCATCCAGAAGTGTTTTGAATAGTCCTGCACAGGCACATCAATTACTCAGGCTGGTCAGGGAGAAGCCCCAAAAACGGGGCTTCTTTTGATATGATGAAAAAGAGCCAGCTGCAAACTGAGCGTCTGGCAGAGGTGCCTGTATCTACAGAACGGGCCAAAGGCAAGGTGTGGTTTACCTCCGTGCGCAAGTTTAAGGGGCTGGAGGCAAAGGCTGTCCTGCTGATAGACGGCAATGTAAGCAAATTGCACGGGCCGCTAATGCAGCGTATTTTGTATGTGGGCTGTTCCAGGGCAAATGATTATTTGCAGATAGCTCTTTTGCAGGAAAGTGGCACTACTTCAGATACAGGAAAATTTTATAGCAAATTGTTATGTGAATGATTTGGCATCGGCATAGATGCAAATTATTTAATAAATAAAATGCTTTTTCTGTTCATATTTGCTATACTATTAACAGATGACAATATATGCTGCCAAGAAAAAATATATCTGAGAAGGGATGTGGTAATAATGGTAAGGAAAAATACAGACGTCAGTATCATTGAAAAAGTAAGACATCAAAATAATGTACTAAACTCTCAAAATTGTCCTGAGTTAGCAAAAAGAATCAAAATCCTTTCACAAGATTTTCTTACTAAAAACGCCGAATTATATAAGAGGTTAGAAACAAGATGATAATTACTTTTTTACTTGACGACATAATGGAGTTTCATCGAGAACTTGAAAATAAGAGCGTTATTTCATCTGGTATTAGAGATATTTCCTTACTTGAGTCCGCAATCAATGCACCTTTTCAGACCTTTGGTGGCTCGGAATTATATCCAACAGTTGAGGAAAAAGCAGCTCATTTGTTTTATGGTTTGGTAAAAAATCATGGTTTTGTAGATGGCAACAAAAGAGTTGCTGTGCATACCATGTTCATTTCAAAATTTGAATACTGTAATGGTAGTGGCTTAATTTTGGTTATAGTTTGCGTTTTTTTGGTAAAACGATTTGCTTTTCAATTTATGATATTGTTATCTATTTTCTGAAAGGATGTGTTTTTATGCTGCTCTTGACATATTACGGACACTCGGCCTTCGCTCTTAACGATGGCAGGCACAAGCTGTTGTTTGACCCGTTTTTTACGGGCAATCCTTTGGCCACGACTACAGCAGATGTGGTAACATGTAATTATATTCTGGTTTCCCACGGTCATGGGGACCATCTGGGGGACGCTCCTGCTATTGCGGCCCGTACAGGTGCTATGGTCATTGGTACGCCGGAAATTCTGGAAGCCTGCAAGGCTGAAAGCGGCCATGGCATGAACATCGGCGGCAGTGCCGATTTTGATTTCGGCGGTGTGTACATGACACGTGCCATTCACAGCAGCGGTGTTCCAGGATTGCTTTCCTGTGGCTTTGTGGTAAATATTGCCGGAAAGAATGTGTACTTCGCGGGTGATACAGCCCTTTTCAGCGACATGGAGCTGATTGGCAGGAGATTCAAGCTGGACTGTGCCATCCTGCCGATTGGCGATAACTATACCATGGGCATTGAGGATGCGGCATACGCCGTGAAGCTGCTGCAGCCGAAGCATGTGATTCCTGTGCATTACAATACCTGGCCGGTCATTAAGGCAGATCCGGAGAAATTTAAGGAACTGGTAGAGGCGGATACAGCAGCAAAGGTTCATATACTTGCTCCTGGTGATGCGCTGGATATAGAAAAGCTATGAAGGATAATTCAGCTATAAATTCGGCTGTTAAGTCAGTAAAAGAAAAAGCTGATGAAACTGCCCGGAGTGAAAAGCTTTTGGTGCTGCTGGGACCTACCGCTTCCGGCAAAACAGCGCTTTCTATCAGGCTTGCCCAGGCACTGGGCACGGAGATTATCTCAGGTGATTCCATGCTTGTGTACAGGGGCTTCAATATCGGAGCTGCCAAGCCAACACCTGAAGAAATGGCGGGAATACGTCATCACATGGTCGATATTCTGCCACCTGATGCCAACTTTAACCTGATGGATTTTTTGCAGCAGGCAAAGGAGATTATCACAGGGCTTAATCAGCAGGGCAAAATTCCCCTGCTGGTGGGCGGTACGGGGCTTTATATTCAGTCGCTGCTGGAGGGCTATCAGCTGAACAGCCAGAGCGAGGATGCGGCATATCGGGATTATCTGGAGAGGCTGGCGGTGGAAAAGGGCAGGGAATACGTGCATGGCATGCTGGCCAAAGTGAATCCGGAGGCGGCGGCCAGGCTGCATGTGAATGATTTTCGCCGCATAGTACGGGCGCTGGAAGTGCATCATGTCGGCGGTGAAAGGATTTCCCAGAAAAAATCCAGACAATTGGTTTATGATTCCTATGTGGCTGGCTTGACATGGCAGCGCTGTAAATTGTATGATAGAATAAATCAACGAGTTGATTTGATGATGTCACAAGGACTGCAACAGGAAATTATGCAGCTGCTGGCGGCAGGAGTGTCACCTGATTCGCAGGCTATGAAGGGTATTGGCTATAAGGAGCTGTTGCCCGCTCTGGCTGTGGAGGGATCCGCACAGGTGGTACGCGGCACGGATAGCCGGATGCATAGCCAGGAACATGACCAGGTGCAGTCCGCATTGCAGCAGGCAGTGGCTGACATCAAGAAGAACAGCCGTCATTTTGCCAAACGTCAGCTGACCTGGTACCGGCGCATGCCCTACATACATTGGTATCAGCCGGAGCTGTATCCGGACATGACCAGGCTGGCTGACAATATGCTTTGGGATGTACGGCGCTGGCTCGGCGGGCAGATTTGATGCCGAAGCCGGTGCGGAATTTGGCGGCAGTTTTTGTTAGATGATTAAGAGATTTGTAGATTTGAGTTTTAGGTAGCTAGGAGAGGGAAATTATGACAAAGGCAATTAATTTACAGGATAGCATTTTAAATCAGGTTCGCAAGGAAAATGTCAGCGTTATTATTCATCTGGTAAACGGTTTTCAGATTAAGGGCTTTGTGAAGGGCTTTGATAATTTTACGGTTATCATGGATTCTTTGGGCAAGCAGCAGCTGGTGTATAAGCATGCTATTTCAACCATTACCATGAGCCGTCCTGTAGATAATTTTGAAAAAAAGGCTGAAAATGCCGAGCATGTATAATGGAAAGCATGAAGTATAAAGCTGCCGCAGGTAGAGGGTCGGGGCAGGAAGAAAAGCATGCTGACGGCGTCAGGCGTCAAAGAGGCTTTGAGGTGGTTTCCGCCTACGCAGAGGTTGGTATTGAGCTGCCGCAGAGAAAGACCGCTGCCAGCGCCGGGTATGATATACGTGCCGCGGAAGATGTGACTCTGCCTCCAGGGCAGGTGGTTCTTGTTCCCACCGGGATAAAGGCTTATATGCAGTCTGATGAATATCTTGGCCTGCATGTCCGCTCCGGCTTTTCAATAAAAAACCGAGTGAGCTGCATAAATAGTCAAGGCGTGATCGATGCTGATTACTACAATAACCCTGATAATGAGGGGCATATTATGGTGCCCCTTATTAATCATGGGGAAAATATCGTGGAGATTCCCAGTGGAATGCGGATTGCCCAGGGGATTTTTTATCATTATCTTACCGTGGATGGTGATGCAGCCGGGCACGGTACAGGGCGTCAGGGCGGCTTTGGCTCTACAGGAGATAGTTAGGTATGGAGATGGGGTTTGATTTGTTTTCGGAGGCGGCTGCCCGTGAAGAGAGCCGCAGCCAGTCTAAATATGAGCCGCTGGCCCAGAGAATGCGCCCACGCAATTTTGCCGAGTTTATCGGACAGGAGGAGGCTATGGGCGAGGGGCGGTATCTCAGGCGGATGATTGAGCAGGATATGATTCCGTCCATGATTCTTTTCGGGCCGCCCGGCACGGGCAAAACAACCATTGCCATGATGATTGCCGGCATTACAAACAGCCACTTTAAAAGATTGAATGCTGTTTCCTCAGGGATTGGCGATATCCGCCGCATTGTGGATGAGGCGGCAGAGCAGAGAAAGTTTTATCAAAAGCGTACAATTGTCTTTATTGATGAGATTCATCGTTTTAACAAGAGCCAGCAGGATGTGCTGCTTCCCTATGTGGAGGATGGCAGGCTGATTTTGATTGGTGCCACCACGGAAAATCCTTTTTTTGAGGTAAATCATGCCCTTTTAAGCCGGGTGCGCATCGTAAGGCTCTATGCCCTGTCCGACAGCGATATTCGCAGGATGCTGGAGCAGGCGCTGAATGACTGTGAACGGGGTCTGGGCAGCCGCCATCTTGCCTGTGACGAGGAGGCTATAACTGCCCTGATACGCCTTTCCGGCGGTGACGGGCGCATGGCGCTGAATCTTTTGGAGCAGGCGGCATCCATGACAGAGGATGGCACGGTCATAGATATGGGTCTTCTGGAGAATCTCTTTGGAGAGAGGATACAGCATTACGACAAGAAGGGCGATAACCACTATGATACTGTGTCTGCATTTATCAAGAGCATGCGCGGCAGTGATCCTGACGCGGCCGTGCATTATCTGGCGCGTATGATTGCCGGTGGGGAGGATCCAAATTTTATTGCCCGCCGTGTGGCAATTTGTGCCGCTGAGGATGTAGGCAACGCGGACCCTATGGCGCTGGTGGTGGCTATGGCGGCTGTGCAGGCTGTGCAGTTCGTGGGAATGCCGGAGGGACGTATTCCCTTGGCTGAAGCTGTCACGTATGTGGCATCAGCTCCTAAAAGCAATGCCGCGTATATGGCTGTTGATGAGGCCCTGGCCGAAGTGCGCAGGGCGGATTGCGGTGCGGTGCCTTCCCATCTGCGCGATGCTCATTACAAGGGAGCCTCGAAGCTTGGACACGGCCTGGACTACATTTATCCGCACGATTATCCGGGGAATTTTACAGAGCAGCAATATCTGCCCGACAAGCTGAAAGGCAGGGTGTATTATCGTCCTTCTGACAACGGGCATGAGCATTATATCCGTGAGTATCTGAATAAATGCTGGCCGCAGCGCAGGCGGTAAAAGCACTAGATACACTTGCATACATACTTGTAGCATATATATCTGCAGCGTATACACCTGCATATACCTGTAGCGTGTGCAGAGGGAATGATTATGAACATAAAAGGAGAATTTTTATGGCGACCATGACAGAATCAGAGCTGCGGGCCGGTGTAATTTTTGGCGATGTCAATACCGCTGAATATGTTTACATGCCGGCCGGAGAGCTGGGAATGGAAAATCCTGTCTGTGTGTATGAGTGGTCGGCGGGGCGGGAAGACGTGGAGCTAAAAGCGGCCATGAGCATTATCCGTCGCCGCAGTCTGCGTCATGTCAGCCACCCGCGGCTGGGAAGAAGTTCATGTTAATGAATTTGGGACTAAAGTAGCGTTTAGTCCCTATTTTTATGTTTTTTTACAAAAAAATGCAATTACCTATTGACATACTAGACAAATAGGTTTAATATACACGCATAAGGTTTGACCACATAAAATTAAAAGATTAAAGGATTGAGGAGTGAAAGGGTATGCAGAGATTAGCGAGACTTTCCGCCTGGAACCAGAGCAATTTTGTCATGTGCAGGGGAGGCAGATGATATTGAATCCTGATGTGGAATTCGATAGCAGATTGAAGCCTGAATGCGCCGTATGGTGACATTATTGCTTTGTTAATGACAATATGACAATACGAGAATGTAAGATAATCTGAAATAAATTAATTTGAAATGAGGTTTTTATTATGAGCAACTATAAATTTGAGACACTGCAGTTACACGTTGGACAGGAGCAGCCGGATCCGGCTACAGATGCAAGGGCGGTGCCTATTTATCAGACTACCTCCTATGTGTTCAAAAACTCCGCACACGCTGCAGCCCGTTTTGGTCTTGCCGATGCAGGCAATATCTACGGCAGGCTGACCAACTCCACTCAGGGAGTTTTGGAGAGC
Organism: uncultured Veillonellaceae bacterium; assembly: GCA_945949525.1. Classification (GTDB taxonomy): domain Bacteria; phylum Bacillota; class Negativicutes; order Selenomonadales; family Selenomonadaceae; genus Anaerovibrio. The sequence continues at coordinate 11,371 of CAMFES010000012.1, read as the reverse complement.
CGCGTAGCTGCCCTTGAGGGCGGTGTGGCCGGTCTGGCAGTAGCCAGTGGTGCAGCTGCTATTGATTACACCATTCAGGCTCTGGCCGGTGAGGGCGATCATATCGTAGCCCAGAAGACCATTTATGGCGGCAGCTTTAACCTGCTGGCACATACTCTGCCACGTTACGGCATCAAGACCACGTTTGTGGATGCACACAATCTGGCTGAGGTGGAGGCGGCTATTCAGCCTAATACCAAGGCCGTTTACCTGGAAACTCTCGGCAATCCGAACAGCGATATTCCTGATATTGAGGCGGTTTCTGCTATCGCTCACAAGCACGGCCTGCCGCTGGTTATTGATAACACCTTCGGTACCCCGTACCTGATTCGTCCTATTGAGCATGGTGCCGATATCGTGGTACATTCTGCGACCAAGTTCCTGGGCGGTCATGGTACCTCTTTGGGTGGTATTATTGTAGATTCTGGCAAATTTGACTGGAAGGCCAGCGATAAGTTCCCGGCTATTGCTGCACCAAATCCTAGCTATCATGGTATTTCCTTTGCAGAAGCTGTTGGACCGGCTGCCTTTGTGACGTATGTAAGAGCCATCCTGCTTCGCGATACAGGTGCTACGATTTCTCCTTTCAATGCGTTTATCCTGCTGCAGGGTGTAGAAACTCTGTCGTTGCGTGTTGAGCGCCATGTAGAAAACACCAAGAAGGTTGTAGAGTTCCTGAGCAAGCATCCACAGGTGGAGAAGGTAAATCATCCATCCCTGCCGGAGCATCCTGATCATGCACTGTATGAGAAGTATTTCCCTAACGGTGGCGATTCTATATTTACCTTTAACATCAAGGGCGGTCAGAAGGAAGCTCATGCATTTATCGACCATCTGGAAATTTTCTCCCTGCTGGCCAATGTAGCTGATGTAAAGAGCCTGGTTATTCATCCGGCTACCACTACACATTCCCAGCTCACTGATGAGGAACTGGCAGATCAGGGGATTTATCAGAACACTATCAGGCTTTCCATTGGTACTGAGCATATTGATGATATTATCGCTGATTTGGAAAAGGGCTTTGCAGCGGTAAAGTAAGGATAAAAAGATTAAAATAAGCTACTAAGATGAAGAGAAACAGGCTGTGACGTTATATGTTCACAGCCTGTTTTCATGTTAAATTTGCGTCATATTCATGTTTTGATATACAATAAAAAGCCATCATCCAATAAATTTTTGAAAAAAATAGCAACTGCAAGTGTCGTTGTGTTATAATTTACTAAAAATCTATAACAGCCCGATATTTATTGGACTAAAGAGTAGCGTACAATAAAAAGCCTGCAAAACAAATTCTTTCGCAAGTTACTATTATGTTAATGGTTATTTCCAGCGATGGAGGATATTACATCCGATAAGTATAAATTATCGGATGTAATTGCCCGCTCAACAGATATACGGATATTTTGTTTTTTGCTTTTTGTATAAAAATCAGTTACAATACGGATATGAAGAGCTACTCCTCACAAGTCCCGTATGGTCTATAGATATGGGCTGTGTCTTTTAGGGAGTGGCTCTTTTAAGTGGTACAGTGTAATATCGACAATAAGAACGTTACCTTCAGGAATGACTGCCTGGTACTGCCGGGCCTGCAAATGGAATACCAATCTCACCATAAAACAGATCAGGAACTACTGCTGGTCAGCGGTGGCCGCGCTCCGTCAGAGAGATGGTTGAAGGACGTGGCCAGCCATCGGATGCTGTGGTGCATTGACCACGGTATAGACTGTTGCTATAGTGCTGGTCTGCTACCACAAAAGCTGATCGGTGACGGCGATAGTGCCAGTTCTCTGGCATGGAGCTGGGCTGAAAGTAATGATGTACCAATTGCCAGATTTCCTGTGCAAAAAGACTATACCGATACTCAGCTTGCCTTGGAAATGGCTGAATCAGCCGGATATTTTGTCATACTGACAGGTGCTATGGGCGGACGCTTTGATCACGCTTACAGTACAATTTTTTCCTTTGGGCACAGTCACCTGCAAGGATGTATTGCAGATGACTGGGAGGCTGTACTTTTCTTGCACCAGAAAGAATCAATTAATCTTAACTTTTTACAATCTCCCAAAGCCATTTCGCTTTTGCCACTGACGAAAAAAACAGAAGGTGTTTCCATTGATAGCGTTTTGTGGCCACTGGAAGATGCCGTTTTGCACCAGAGCCTCCCCTACGCTGTTAGCAACGAGTTAAAAAACAACAATGCATGCATTTCTTTAAAGAGCGGAATTATTGCTGTGTATATATGCTGGTATGAGAACAATTAGCCTGAAAAATTCGTTGACTGTTCTTGATATGTTATGATAGAATCGCACTATAGAGAGTGATTCCTCTCGGAATCTCCTGCTTTTCGCAGCAGTCCGAGCATGAAGGGAATCACTTTTTATATTTTACTTGACCAATTCTATATCTATTGGTACAATTAGCAGAAAGAAGTCATCAGTGAATGATCTCGGGGGCGATTGGTGCCCGGTTAGCTTCATTTGCTGATGGCTTTCGTATGTTTAGCTTGTATTTTCTTGACAATTTTTACAAAATACTGTACACTGATGACACTAGGGATATGATTGCTGTCCGGCACTGCTTCCATTAGCGTAGTAAGTCTCTCAGAATCGTATTTCATAAAAGGATTCTTTGCAACAGCACCGGAATTGTGATTCGGCCAGCCACGTTGCAGAGAATCCTTTTTAGCTTGCAAATTAGTTTGTTGCCATTAGCGTCCATGGAAAGCAGGTATGCGCTTTTCCTTAAAAGCCGCTACGCCCTCGCGAAAGTCTTCCGTATCCAAAAGCACCGCTGAGGTTTCCGCTTCAAAAGCCAGAGTTTCCGCCAGCGAAGCTCCATACATGTTTATGCCCTCCTTAGTCTTGATTACGGCCAGAGGAGCTTTGGCTGCAATCGTTCCGGCAGTCTGCATGACCTTATCTGCCAGCTCCGAAGCTGGCAGTACATCGTTAATAAGCCCCCACTCCTTAGCTTTTTCTGCGGTCAGAGGACTGGCTGTCAGCATAAGCTCCTTTGCTCGCGCCTGGCCGATGGATTTGGCAAGATAAAAGAATCCACCGCAATCCGGGGATAGTCCCACATTGACAAAGCTCTGAATAAACTTTACGCCTTCAGCTGCATATATCAGATCACAGGCAATTGCCAGATTGAAACCAGCTCCTGCCGCCACGCCGTTGACCATGGCAATCACAGGCTTGCTGGCTGCATAGATAGCATGCACCATGCCTCCCACCTTGCTGATAAAGGCCTTTCGCTCGGCCAGGGAATGCAGTCCGTCAAGGGATGGCAGATCGCCGCCCGCTGAAAATGCCCTGCCCGCGCCGGTCAGTACGATAACCCGGACCTCCGGATTGCTTTCACCCCTTGCCAAAGCCTCCAGCACACCTTCTACCAGCTCAGCACTCATAGAATTCAGGCTTTGTGGCCTGTTCAATGTGATAACGGCAATAGCGCCCTCTTCCCGGTACAAAACAGCCTCCGTACTCATATATAACCCCTCCATCAAAAACTGAAATATTACCCCTTATTGCCCCACATGGAGGCCTATAAAATAATTACACCATATTTTCAGCTGTGCAAGCATGCACATATAATACATACTATATATATATAGTACATACTATCGCACATATTTCTGAAAAGCCTCCGCATCAGCTACAGGCATCTTTACAGTCAGCACAGTTCCCTGCTCATCATAATCTATGGACTCCACCTTGCCAAGATTGTGAAGCTCTGTTACCAGTGAGCCTTTGTCGTATGGAATACAGAGGGTAAGCTGTACCTGTCCTCTGTCGAAAAAGGCCTTGATTTTTTCCCGCAGCCTTTGCAGCCCCTCCTCATCCTTGGCCGAAATAACCACACCATTCCTGTCCTGCAGCATGCGGGCAGAAACATACGCATTATCCCGTTCTTCCTCCGGCAGCTTGTCTACCTTGTTGAACACAAATACAGACGGCTTATCCTGAGCCCCAATTTCCCGCAGGACCTCCATAACCGCCTTTATCTGCAGCTCATAGTTGGCATCACTTGCATCGACTACATGTAGCAGCAAATCAGCCTCCACTGTTTCCTCAAGGGTTGCCTGAAAAGCGCTTACCAGCGTGTGGGGCAGCTTTTGGATAAAGCCTACAGTATCGGTAAGCAGCAGCTCCTGCTTCTCATCCAGCCTTATGAGCCTGGTGGTTGGATCAAGGGTGGCAAACAGCTTATCCTCTGCCAGTACCTCATCACCCGCAAATAAGGCATTAAGGATAGTGGACTTGCCTGCATTAGTATAGCCTACCAGCGCTGCCGACGGGATACGTGAATTTTTCCGTTGCACGCGATGCAGCTGCCGCTGGCTTTTCAGCTTGGCGATGCGTTCCTCCAAATCATGAATTCGTCCATGAATCCGGCGCCTGTCCATTTCCAGCTTTGTTTCGCCAGGACCGCGGGTGCCTATGCCACCGCCCTGCCGTGAAAGCACCAGACCCTGCCCACCAAGGCGCGGCAGGTTGTATTTCAGCTGTGCCAGCTCTACCTGCAGCTTGCCAGCCGCGGAACGGGCCCGCTGCGCAAAAATATCCAGAATCAGCGCTGTCCTGTCTATTACCCTTAGACCGGTACTCATCTCCAGATTGCGCTGCTGAGATGGACTGATTTCATCATCCAGAATCAACAGGTCGGCTTCGGTATTCTGCGCCAGCATGCCAATTTCATCCACCTTGCCCCGGCCAAGAAAAAACGCATTGTCAGGCTTGGACTTTTTTTGTATGACCTGTCCGGTGACTATGGCACCGGCAGTTTCGGCCAGTCCCTTCAGCTCAGCCAGGGAATCCTCTATCCGCCAGCCCTCCGGCGATGTATTATAATCCACGCCGGCCAGAATAGCTCTTTCCTGGCGTTTTTCCGTATCCTTCAGCTGATGTCTGCCCAGCTCCTTGTTAATAGCTGTTATCAGCTGCACAAGATTGTAACGGTTCAGCTCTCCCAGGGGCAGTTCACGGGTACCATGCACCACATAGCCGCCGCTTTCCGTCAGCTCGCCGCTCAAAAAGGCCATGCTGCCATATATCCGGCCATCCTTCATGCCTATAGCGGCCATAACATCGAACCGCATGCTCCTAAGTGATGATAAATCCGGTGCGCTTAGACGCGTATCGCTGCTGGGATGGGTATGCACAGAACGAACCCCCGACAGACGGCTTTCTGATTTTCTCTGCCGCAGCTCAGGCAAATCCACGGTAGCATCATCACCCACAGAAACCTGAAGCACCTTGCCCTGACGGTTGAGATATACGGCAACCTCCCTCGCCAGCTCACCTGTTACTGCCAGCATTTCCTCTGCCAGCTCCCTGGTAATCAGCTGCCCTGCCGGTACTGTCAGCCCATACATCCCTTCCAGCCTTTCTACAATATTTTTGCGGATATTGCCCAGCTCACCGTGAACCATCATACACGCTTCAGCTCCTTTCCCTTCATCACATTTATCATCCTATCATTACCATAATTATAGAGCAAATGTTATAAAAAAGCAAATAAAAACGGCTATTGCTTACTGCCGCGCATCTGCAATAGCCGTTTTTTGCCTGCAATTATACCAGCTGGCAAAAATTACTTCAATTTATCACTTATCCAGGGCATCCCAGGCCGCATTGGCACGCTCTACAAATACATTGCGCACAGCCTGGTTTTCACCGATACCATGAATATATGCCTCTACCTTGATTCCTTCCTTTTCAAGAATGCTCTTGTGGGAATCCTCCTCATCACCGGCCATATCATTGTTGGCATGGTCACCAGCTACCATCATGAATGGCATGATGGTCACCTTGCTGATTTTCTTCGCCTTCAGCTTCGGAATGATGGTTTCGAGGCTTGGCCAGCCTTCCACAGTTTCGATGAATACATTGTCGTAGCCCATTTCCTGCAGCTTTTCCTGAATAACCGCATAATAAGCGTTGGCAATATTCGGAGTGCCATGGGCCATCATGACAATGCCCTCACCCTTTTTGGTCTTTGGGAACTGGGTGGCAAAGGCTTCCAGCACCTCTGTTACATCGTCTGCCTGCTCCTCCTGACCCTGCCAGTACATCAGAGGAGTACCGATAGTCATCTTTTTGAAATTATTCTTGTAGCTATTAAATACCCCCAGCTTGTAGCTGTACTCCATGCCTGGAATAACGTCCAAAGTTGCCAGGGCCACGCGGGTATATCCCTCTGCCTTCAGCTGTTCCAGGGCCTCTTCAGGGGTAGGGTACTTTATACCCTCATTGGCAGCAACACGGTCGATAATAATATGGGAGGTGTAGGCAGTTACCACCTTGACCCCCGGATGTGCCGCCTTTATTCCCTCAATAGTCGCATCAATGGTCTTGGCGCGGGTATCAGTAAATGTAGTACCAAAGGTCATTACCACAATGGCATCCTTGTCAGCCAAACCCTGCAAATCAGGATTTACATAGGTCTGCACACCCATCTGAGATGCGGCCAGCAGAGCCGGGGTAGCGGTCTTTACCTCTGGATTCAGTTCGTATGCCGCTTCGGAAGCGGTCGGGCTGACGGTAAATACCGCGCCTACAGCAACAGCAGCTACAAAAAATTTTTTCCAGTTTTTCATAAAATATTCCTCCTAAAGAAAAAATACTATACATTTCCCTGTGGCACTGCCCACTTCGCGATAAATAGAGATAAATAGCGACAAGCAGGTGCAACAGGAAAATAACGACATTTTTTGTAGCTCATACATTCAAAACTATGGCGGGCTGAATACGTATTGACGTTCCAGCCTCTGTATATCTGATTTTTTATTATTATAATACAGCTTTTAGCTGTACAGACTACTTTTCAATATTGCTGTTTTTGCGCAGGAGATAAAGGAAATATGGCGTCCCAAGAAATGCGGTCATAATGCCCACATTGACCTCGGTTTTCTCTATCAGGACGCGCCCCAGTGAATCACAAAACAGCAGGAACACCCCTCCGGCCACAATGCTGGCCGGCAGGAGATGCTTGTGATTTGGTCCTACCAGCATGCGCATCATGTGAGGGATAATAAGCCCCACAAAGCCGATGCTGCCACTGATGCACACACTAGCTGCCGTTGTCATGGCAGAAACCAGCAGAAGCAGCAGACGGTATTTTACTACAGGCATGCCGACAGCCTTTGCCTCGGCCTCTCCCAGCGCCAGAATATTCAGGTGCCGGGCCATCAGCAGCATGATGACAATGCCTGACGCAATCGGCCCTATACCCATCAGTACATGCTCCCAGCGGCGGTAGTCCAGGCTGCCTATAGTCCAGAAAAGATACTGCTGCAGCTTGTATTCATCCATTACCACCAGCAGGGCCGCTGTAATGGCTCCCAGCAGCATGCCCACAACCACGCCGGACAGCAGCAGCGTAAGCACTGGAATCCTGCCATTTCTCGTTGCCAGCCCGATGGTCAGGAACACCGCGCAGATTGCCCCCACAAAAGCAAAGGCCGGCATGGCAAACATGTTTACAGCATTTACGCCAAGGCTGATGGCCACTACAGCGCCAACCGTGGCACCACTGGACACACCGATGATGCCGGGATCGGCCAGTGGGTTGCTGAAGATTCCCTGCAGAATTGTGCCGGAGGCTGCCAGACCGGCGCCCACCATAAAGCCAACCAAGGTACGTGGCGAGCGTATAAACATCAGCACTGCTTCCTGCTGGGCTGAAACATTGACATCCTGCAGCACCGGCAGTCCCAGCTTGTGACAGCACCAGGCTATCACCTGCACAAAGCCTAAATCATACTGGCCTGCAGACAGGGAAAAGAAAAACGTCAGAAAAAACATTACAGCCAGCGCTATTGCCACCAGTCTGCGGTGATATCTCATGCCATGTCACCGCCCTTTCCTGATTGCTCTGCATTATTGCCATTACAGACATCCTTCCCGGCGTTGCCGCCTATTATCGTTTCAAGCAGACGAAGCTTCGCCTCGTCCATCGGCTCCGGTATTGTATAGATATCTGCGTGGCCTGTTTCCGGATTGCGCCCGGCCTCAATGGACACGCCATAGCCTTCGGTCAGAAGCTCCCTGGTCAGCACCTTTTCCGGTACATCATCGGCGATAATCCGCCCCTTGCTTGCCAGCAGCAGCCTGCTACAGTATCTTGCCGCCAGATTCAGCTCATGCACCACCATTACCACAGTCTTGCCCCGGTGGCACAGCTCCTGGCAGAAGCGAAAAATCTCTTCCTGATAGAACAGATCCAGCCCTGCTGCCGGTTCATCAAGAAACAGCACCGGCGTCTGCTGGGCCAGAACCTTGGCCAGCAGCACCCTCTGCCTCTGGCCGCCAGAAAGGGCGCGGATTGGCTTGTCTGCCATTTCCAGCACACCTGTATATTTCATGCAGGCATCTGCAATCTCCCTGTCAGCCTCACTCTGCTGCTGCCACCATTTTCTATATGGGTAACGACCGGCCATTACAATATCGCGGGCGGTATAATCAAAGGTCAGCTCCACCTGCTGCTGCAGGTAAGCAATCTTTCGTGCCAGCTCTCTTTCCTGGTATTCACCTACAGCCTTGCCCGCCAGCATCACCTTGCCGGACCACACCGGCAAAAAACCACGCATGGATTTCAGCAGGGTACTTTTACCGGCACCATTCTTGCCGATAATGCCCACAAACTCTCCCCGGCCAATGTTAAAGCTGACATCTTTCAAAACAGGACTTTGTTCGTGATAACCGGCTGTTATATCCTCAACCTGAATAACGGTATTATTCATATATATATAGTCTACCTCTATGTAACATGCTTTCCTCCCGGCTTACTCCACAGCCGACAGGTGCTGCTGATCCTCCAGCCTGAATTCATCCCCATAAACCGTATAGGCGATTTCCTGTACCGCAAAGCAGAAATCCTGAGATGCAGTATAGATATAGGAATCCCTCGGCTCCCTGATACTGCCGGACTGAATCGCCTTCATCTGCCGGAGGGCAGGGTCCTTTAGATACCTGTCACGGAAGCCTTGAATATCAAAGGTGCCATGGGCGTTGTAGGTAGGCAGGAAAATAATATCCGGATCCATCTGCACCATCATTTCCTTGGTCAGCTTGTCCCCCCGCTGCAGGCCGTATTCCGACAGGCAGTTGACAACGCCTGCCAGCGTGCAGGCATCGTCATAGATACAGTTTTTTCCACCGTAGTTATTCATCAGGGAAATCAGAAGAACCCTCTTTCTCTGGTCCTGCGGTATCTTGTCTATCTTTGCCTTGATTTCAGCCAGCCTGTCATCCATCATGCCAATCAGCTTGTTACCGCGTTCCGGCTCACCCACAGAAGCTGCAATCAGGTTTATATTGTCCCGGATTTCCTGCAGATTTTTTGCACCCTTTACCACCACCACATTGATGCCCATATTCCGCAGTGATTCCACATAGCCTATGTCACCCCAGTTGGCGGCAATCACCAAATCAGGCTCCATGGCAAGAATTTCCTCTACCTTTGGATGACGCACCTTGTTAGGAATATCCTTGCCCAGCTGGACGATATTTGAGCTGACAGGATCATCCACCAGCACGTTGGCGCAAACCACCCTGTCAGGCTTTACCAGACCCAGCAGAATGTTATCTGTACTCATGGTCAGGCTGACAATCCGCCTTGGCTTTTCCTTGAAATTCACAACTGTCCCCTGATCGTCAGTTACCTGATAGCCGACCTCGCCGACAGTATCCTGGCCTCCACAGCCTCCCAGGAACATGGCCATAACCAGCAGCAGGGACAACAATGCAGCTGCTATATATTGTTTTCTGTACATCACGACAAATCTCTCCCTTCCCCTGTACTACTACATCTCTGACGCCTGTCAGGCATTTATCATAAGGGGTGTTTACGGTATTTTTATCCGCTATAGCCACAAAAAAAGCCTTTCCCTCACAGCAAGAAAGAAAAGCCATCAACTCATAGCCATAGTCAGTGACACAAGGCTACAAATCCCCTTCCTATCGCTCGCAGGTACTGTATGAAGCCAGCATTGGCATGGCCGTCATATCATCGGTGATCGTTAAACAGGCAATTCTTCTGGCTTAGGTTCATCGCTCATCTGCGCCTTCTCAGGTTCCCCCAATGGCGTAGCTTATGCAGAATCGCTCCCCTTACAGCGGCGGGACCGCGCCGGCCTTTACCGGCTTCCTTATTAAGTCTTTCGACACCTGTTCCAAATATTCAACTCTTAAAAGCATTTTAACACAAATTCAAGTAAAAATAAACCCCAAAAGGCAGAATTCCCATGCATACATTCAGTAACCTGAGAATATAACATAAAAAACTCAAAACAACGCAAAAATGCTGCTGCCCGAAAGGACAGCAGCATCACAGCTCATAGCCTTAAACTATCAGTATTCAGCTTTTGAAGCAAGGGCCTGAAATTACAGCTGAGGACCAGCAGCAACCAAAGCCTTGCCAGCATCATTGCCGGTGTACTTGCCGAAGTTCTTGATGAAGCGGCCGGCCAAATCCTTTGCCTTGGTCTCCCACTCGGAAGCGTCAGCATAGGTATCGCGAGGATCCAGAATCTTTGGATCAACGCCTGGCAGCTCGGTAGGTACCTCGAAGTCAAACATAGGAATCTTCTTGGTAGGAGCCTCGTTGATAGCGCCGGACAGAATAGCATCGATGATACCGCGGGTATCCTTGATGGTGATACGCTTGCCGGTACCGTTCCAGCCGGTGTTTACGAGATAAGCCTTTGCGCCGTTAGCATTCATCTTCTTTACCAGCTCCTCACCGTACTTGGTAGGATGCAGTTCAAGGAAAGCCTGTCCGAAGCAAGCGGAGAAGGTAGGAGTGGGCTCGGTGATGCCGCGCTCGGTACCTGCCAGCTTTGCAGTGAAGCCGGAGAGGAAGTAATACTGGGTCTGCTCCGGAGTAAGGATGGATACAGGAGGCAGTACGCCGAAAGCATCTGCGGACAGGAAGATTACGTTCTTGGCTGCAGGTGCAGAAGAGCCTGGCTGGATGTTGTTGATGTGCTGAATAGGATAGGATACACGGGTATTCTCGGTAACGGACTTGTCAGCGAAGTCAATCTTACCATCCTCAGCAACAGTTACGTTCTCCAGCAGGGCATTTCTCTTGATTGCGCCATAGATATCAGGCTCGGACTCCTTGTCCAGGTTGATAACCTTTGCATAGCAGCCGCCCTCAAAGTTGAACACGCCGTTGTCATCCCAGCCATGCTCGTCATCACCGATCAGGCGACGCTTAGGGTCAGTGGACAGGGTGGTCTTGCCGGTACCGGACAGACCGAAGAAAATAGCAGTGTTCTCACCGTTCATGTCGCAGTTTGCGGAGCAGTGCATGGAAGCGATGCCCT